>JBHJOU010000031.1:0-11058 GCA_050329355.1 Rivularia sp. (in: cyanobacteria) | reverse complement strand
GCCGATACAGGTGGGGCATTTTTACCCAACTTTTATCAACTTGATTTTCTTGCAGGTATTTTCCCAAATAAAAATAGTTTCAATCAATATATTAAGCAATTACCAGAGTATGCTACAGCCTACATTTTGATTAAAAAATAATTTCTAAATCATTCAAAAATCATTCAAATAAACTATTTGCATCTTGAATCTTAAAAGCCTATTTATGTTTGTGTTTGCGGAAATAAGCGCATTAAAGTTTGAGGTAAATTAGTAATTTCTCGGATTAAATCTTCTGGAGTAATCCCGAACATACTCAAAATAACCACAATCACAAAAAGCGCGATCGCCGTACTAATAGTTGTTTTTAAGACATTTAATAAAGCCTTAAAAACTATAAAGGCAACAACCAATGCAGCAATTAAAACAATTAACTCAAGTGGCATGATTTTAAGTTGATTAATTTAGGTTTAACTTAAACTAAGTAGAGATATGATACCCGATTAAAAGCAGAAACAATTATCTTGATTTTGACAATTGTTACAAAGTCCAAACTCGGTAACAAGTAAATTAAAATACATTTCTTTCTTAATTCCCAATTACTAGCTACAACTTCAATAAGGGCAATTCAGGATATCTTCTAATTTAACGAAAAAAATCCTAAAACTCCGCATACCTTTGCGTTTACCTTTGTGTTCCTCTGCGTTAAAAAAATAAATATATTATTCGTATTATTCGAGAATTCTCAATACAATCGCAAAAAAACGGGAGACGTAGCAATACGCCCCGTCTCTACATGATTAATTTGTTTATTGTCTAACTGCTTTCATCGACAAACCAATTCGCTTTAATTTTTGATTCACTTCCAACACCTTAACTTTCACAACTTCTCCGACTTTCACAACTTCTTTAGGATCTTTGACAAATCGATCTACAAGCTGAGATATATGTACCAAACCGTCTTGATGCACCCCCACATCTACAAAAGCGCCAAAATTCGCCACATTTGTGATAATTCCTTCTAATTCCATTCCTACTTCTAAATCAGTAATCTCATTGATTCCTTCTTTAAAAGTCGCATACTTAAACTCAGCACGGGGATCTCTTCCAGGTTTCTCTAATTCCCCGATAATATCTCGTAATGTCGGTTCACCTACAGTATCGGTAACATATTTCTTTAAATCAGTTTTTTTGAGATTTTCGGCAATTTGGGTAACTTGTTTTAATTCCAAATTCAAATCTGAAGCAATATTTTTCACCACCGCATAACTTTCGGGATGCACTGCGGTATTATCTAAAGGATTTTCACCACCACGAATTCTCAAAAAACCTGCTGCTTGTTCAAAAGCTTTTGGCCCTAATTTGGGAACTTTCAACAATTGACGACGATTTTTGAAAGCACCATTTTGATTACGATATTGGACAATATTATTCGCAATGCTAGACGTAATTCCAGAAACAGAAGTTAAAAGTTCAATAGATGCCGTATTTAAATCAACCCCGACATAGTTAACACAGCTTTCTACCGTTTCATCTAATTTCTTTTTGAGCAATTTTTGGTCTACATCGTGTTGATATTGTCCCACACCAATGGATTTGGGGTCAATTTTGACTAATTCCGCTAAAGGATCTTGTAAACGACGACCGATACTAATAGCTCCGCGCACGGTAATATCTAAATTGGGGAATTCTGCGATCGCGACTTTACTCGCTGAATATATAGATGCACCTGACTCGTTAACCATGACTTTAATTGGTTTACGCTGCATATTTTCCATGACTTCGGCGACAAATTCGTCAGTTTCACGGGAAGCAGTACCGTTACCAATCGCGATTAATTCAACGTTGTATTTTTCCATCAAATTTTGCAGCGTTTTTATAGCCTCGCGACGTTTTTCGGCTCCTGTATGGGGAAATACCGCTTGATACTCCAGAAACTTCCCCGTTTCATCCAAAATCGCCACCTTACACCCGGTTCTAAATCCCGGATCAATTGCGATCGCCGGTTTCATCCCTGCTGGTGCTGACAGCAATAAGTTACGTAAGTTGGTTTCAAATGTTTTGATCGATTCAACATCTGCATATTCTTTCTTTTCAGATATAACTTCATTAATCAATGAATTTTTCATCAAACGGTTAAATGCATCTTTAAGCATTTGTTGATAAAATTTGCGAATCTCTGGCTGTTTACTCCGAATTTCTTGAGATTCTAAATAAGCAAGCACATCATCTTCATTAAAAGCAATTTCGTAACTTAATATTTTCTCCTTATCTCCGCGACACAAAGCCAGCATATTATGAGGTGCAATATTGCTCACTTTCATCTGATAATCGCGGTACATTTCATACTTTGTCGTTCCTTCGGCATATTCATCTTTGATACGAGAAACAAATACCCCCGATTTTAACAGCAACTCCCGTAAATATGCCCTCAAATGAGCCTTCTCAGCCACTTCTTCCGCTAAAATATCACTAGCACCTTTGAGCGCTTCTGTTGCGGTTTCAACACCTTTCTCTGTACTTATATACTTCGCTGCTTCTACATCCAAATCCTCGAATACAGCACTTTTCACATTCAACGACTTAATCAACTCCGCCAATTGATCGAGTCCCTTTTCTTTGGCAATAGTAGCGCGAGTCCGACGTTTAGGACGATAAGGTAAATACAAATCTTCCAACTCTGTTTTTTGTAAACATAACTCAATTCGCTGTTTCAACTCATCACTAAGTTTACCTTGTTCGGCGATCGCACTTAAAATCACTGATTTCCTTGCTTCTAATTCAGTAAGGTAAGTATACCTATCGGATAAATCACGCAACTGGGTTTCATTCATCTCACCAGTACGCTCCTTACGGTAACGTGCAACAAAAGGAATAGTTGCACCTTCTGCAAATAACGAGAGCGCATTTTCCACCTGAAAAGGCTTGAGATTCAGTTCAGTGGCTAACAGTTGGGGAATATTCAACATTGTTCTGCGATTATTAAAGGAACACCGTATTAAAGGTAATTCTACGTCTATAATATTATTTAAGTATTTAAGTTCGAGCGGTAGTATATAGGAATAAGCTAATATAGCAATCCTAAATCATATATGAGAATTTAGATCCCCGACTTGTTCAAGAAGTCGGGGATCTGAACAACAATAAATAAAATTCGGAATATCAGTCCGATATACTGTTTATATATGTAAGAAGTTGTAGCAAAAAAACCGAAAAGGTGTAATATCGGTTACATCTACTTACAATAGTATGTCGATAATTTTTGTATCAAAGCAAATGCTTAAAATTCGGAGTTGAGAAAAGATGCCTTTATTTTTTCTGATTCCACTTTTTATCTGTGTAATTACTGGCTATATTTTTAAAAAATGTAGCGATGAAGTGGGATATCTCGCAGGTTTATTCGCAATAATTAGCCTTGTGTTCAGTTTGATTTTAGCACCTTGGGAAATCCAGGTTTTGTTGTTAGTTGTAGTGTTGGTTACAACTAAGAAATTATTACAGCAAAATGAATATCAACTCAAATTTGAACAACGTGGAAATAATCATCGTCAAAATCATCAAAATCAAACTGTTTCTCCATCAGAGACAGTAAAAAAACAAGTTACTCGTCAATATCGCGGTAGTAATTATCAAGTAGATATTGTAAATACAGAATTTATTCAAGAACAAGTTAACGGCAAATATCGTGGAACCCCTTGGATAATTCATCGTTTAAAAACAATTGTAGACAAATCGAAAAAGTCTGATTAATTTTTAAACTTAGTAAATATTTTCTCACAGAAGTCGGTTTTTTATAACGATTGTCTGTTATTACAGACATTTATCATCAAAACCCGACTTCTAACCCCACGACTTCTGTTAACAGTAGAAAAATTTATAATTCTTATTCTAAAGCCTTGCCGCTACCAATTAAATACAACAAAGCCATCCGCACCGCAACCCCGCTCGTCACTTGATTTTGTATCAAACTAAACTCAGGGTCATCCATTAAATCCGAGCTAATTTCCACACCTCTATTCACCGGACCAGGATGTAATATTTTTACATTATCTTGACAATTTCGCAACTTATCCCGCGTAATTCCGAACAACTGATGATATTCCCGCAATGAAGGTAGTAAATGAGTAGTCATCCGTTCCTTTTGTAATCGTAGCGTCATCACAAAATCGGCATCTTGTAAAGCTGGCTCCAATTCCCAATGTACGAATAACTTACCAGGTCTATCTTTACCATAATCTGCAAATAATTTTGGTAACAGCGTCGGTGGTGCTGCTAAATGTAACTCCGCACCGCTAGCTGCGGTAAGACTCCAAATATTCGATCTAGCCACGCGAGAATGCAGAATATCGCCGACAATGGCAATTTTTTTACCCTGCAAAAGTTCAATTCGGGGATTATCTTGGTCAAACAGACTACAAATTGTAAACAAATCTAACAGCCCTTGAGAAGGATGTTCGTGTTGTCCATCACCAGCATTTAAAACGCTGACTTTTACACCCAAACGATCCATTTCAGTGGCGATCGCGTTTGGCACTCCTGCATCTTGATGACGTACCACCATGATGTCAGTACCCATTGCTAAATAAGTTTTAGCTGTATCTAGAATTGTTTCTCCCTTAGTCATTGAAGAATTAGCAGCGGAGAAATTCAGCGTATCTGCACTCAGACGTTTTGCAGCAAGTTCAAAACTACTGCGAGTGCGAGTAGATGGTTCAAAAAACAAATTAGCCACCACCTGTCCCTGTAAAGTAGGTACTTTTTTCATTCTCCGCATTAGTACTTCCTGAAAACTCGCAGCAGTTTGTAAAACTGCATTGTATTCAGTAGCAGTGAAATCAGCCAGGGAAAGGATGTGATGACGAGTCCAGGTGGTAGTAGGCATGAATATTTATCGACTTTACCGTGCTATTGCACGAGCGATGATGTCTCTACAGTTACTTAGTTTAAGTGTGCAGAGGAAATTATACCACCTGCGTTGTAATTTGAAACTATTTTGAAACTATTCAAGATAAATAAACAAATTCAAAGATTCTTTTTAACCGCGTCCCTAAAATCTTCATAGGGTTTAGCACCGACAAGATTTTCAACTAATTCGCCATTTTTGAAAATTAACACCGCAGGAATACTGCGAACTTCGTATTTTTTCGCCAGTGGTTTATCTTGATCTACATCTATTTTCACCACTTTAATATCTTCTGGATACTCTTGGGCTAATTGTTCTATTAAAGGTGCAACCACGCGACATGGACCGCACCAAGTAGCGGTAAAATCAACTACGAGGATATTTTCCGACTTTAAAAGTGTCTCGAATTCAGTTTCTTTGACTTGGGTTACTGTAGTCATATTATTTGCTATAATTACCAACTTTCAAAATCAAAGCAATTTTGGTTTTTATTTGATTTTTAATTGCTGGTATTTTATTTTTTACTCAATAATTTTAAACGATAACGGTAACACAAAATTTTGATTATTGATTTGTGCTAACTGCTGTCTCCCGATAGGGAAGTAATTAATTCTGTATGAGTACTTAATAATTGGGATAGGCTTTCCTACCCCCATCGATTCTCTTCCCTCTTCCCTCTTCCTTCTTCCGATGCGATCGAAGTGAGTTAAAATGTGAGTGAGTATTGGTGATTAAGCTCGACGACACTAATTTGTCACCAATGCTTCGACGACAACAACTTGTCACGGCGACAATTAATCTGGCAGTGTACAAATGTACATAAGCCAAAAAAAATACGCTTACTATCAAAAAGCCAGCAGTCGGATTTGAACCGACGACCTACGCATTACAAGTGCGTTGCTCTACCACTGAGCCATGCTGGCAATACTCACACTAATTTGTAATTGTACCAGAAAAAATCATATTGTAAAGACCTTTTTCAGTTATCAGTTATCAGTTACCAGTTAACCTACGGAAAGCCCTTGACCTCCCATCCAAATCAAGCAAGCAGATTATGTCAATGATTTTCTCTGCCTAGAGAGTGATTTACCCGAACCTGAAAGCACAGTTATTGTAGTAGAAAAACATAATTCCAAATATTAAATATCACAAAAAATCCCAATTGACAGTTATTCTACAAGTTATCTTGTATTACTGCGAGCATTTTAGAGAATAACAGAATATTTCAAGCTGATTTTTTGATGCTCGCATAAATTAAGAAAAAGTAACACTTAATTGTTCCTAAACATAATTAAAAAGCATGACAGCGTTAAGTCAACGAGATTTATTAGGCATAGCAGATTTGAGCGCAGTAGAAATTGAAGAACTTTTGCAGATGGCAACTCAATTAAAATCACAAAAATTGAAGTTGCGCTGTAATAAAGTATTGGGGCTATTATTTTCTAAAGCTTCTACTAGAACACGGGTAAGTTTTACCGTGGCAATGTACCAATTAGGTGGACAAGTTATTGACCTTAATCCTAATGTTACTCAAGTTAGTCGCGGAGAACCAATTGAAGATACTGCCAGAGTATTGGATAAATATCTCGACTGTTTGGCAATTCGTACCTTTAAACAGCAAGAATTAGAAACCTTTGCAAATTATGCCCAAATTCCAGTAATTAACGCCCTCACAGATTTGGAGCATCCCTGTCAAGTTTTAGCAGATTTATTGACAATTCAAGAAGAATTCCAAACTTTCAAAAATTTAACTTTAACTTATGTCGGTGACGGCAACAATGTGGCAAATTCCCTGATGTTGGGGTGTGCTTTAGTAGGAATGAACGTGAAAATTGCCACCCCCAACGGATACGAACCTTCAGCCGATGTCGTCAAACAAGCGTCTGCGATCGCAAATGGAAAAAGTGAAGTTATGATTACCAAAAGCCCCGAAAATGCAGCAAAAAATGCTAATATACTTTATACTGATGTTTGGGCAAGTATGGGACAAGAAAAAGAAGCAGAGGATAGAATGCCAATTTTCAAACCCTATCAAATTAATCAGGAATTGTTGAGTTTTGCTCACCCACAAGCGATTGTTTTACACTGTTTACCAGCACATCGCGATCAAGAAATCACAAACGCTGTTATTGAAGGCGAACATTCGCGAGTTTGGCAACAAGCAGAAAATCGACTTCACGTCCAAAAAGCTTTACTTGCCAGCATTATGTCCGCCGAACCAGTTTAATTTTTTATTTGAGATTTTTGTTTGAAATTTTGGATTCTAAATTTGGGATTTTCTCTTAATTTTAATCCAAAATCTCCCCCGCTAATCGGGCGTTGATTCAAAAATTATTTAAAAATTGCAATATAAAAAGCAAAAAACTTTGCCGTTATCAGGTTTTTTGTAGTACTAATGTTCTAAGGACATTTGTATTTTACTTGCCTTATTATTATGGAAAAACTGACAGAAGCACAAAGAGAACTTTACGATTGGTTGACAGAATATATCCGAATGCGTCAGCATTCACCTTCAATTCGTCAGATGATGCAAGCGATGAATTTGAGGTCACCAGCGCCGATTCAAAGTCGTTTAGAGCATTTACGCAACAAGGGGTATATTGAGTGGAGTGAAGGTAAAGCGCGGACAATAAGAGTTTTGCATCCGGAAAATCCTGGCGTACCCATTTTAGGTACCATAGCAGCGGGTGGTTTAATAGAACCCTTTACCGATGCAGTGGAACATTTGGATTTTCAAGAGATCAAATTACCCTTTCAAACTTATGCTTTGCGGGTAACTGGTGACAGCATGATTGAAGATTCCATTCTGGATGGAGACATGGTATTTTTGCATCCCGTACAGGAACCAGATATGCTCAAAGACGGTACAATTGTTGCTGCCATGGTATCCGGACATGGTACGACATTAAAGCGGTTTTATCGGACAAGTAGCGATCGCATTACCCTCAAACCTGCAAACTCGAAATATCAACCAATAGAAGTTGATGCACGACAGGTAGAAGTACAAGGTTCCTTAGTTGCCGTTTGGCGCAATTATAATAGTTGAATTAAGCATGGGGTTTGGGGGGAATGGGGAATTGGTAATTGGTAATTGGTGATTGGTAATAGTATGTTATCAACTATCCCCCCATCCCCCCACATACCCCATCCTTCCCTCTCCCCATCTCCATTTCTTAAAATTGCCAGGGTAGCCGCCATTTTATGTATTTAACGCCAAAAAAAGCGAATACACCAATTAATTTTCGTTTAAAAATACCCTATCCGGGTTATGCAAGCGAGAACAAGGGTATTTACCAAGTAAAGCAACCATTACCGGGATGTCCAAAAATTCCGCAATTTTTGCAATTGCGAGGCTATCAAAAGCAAGCTGCAAATAATTGGTTTGCCAATAATGGTAGAGGTACGTTAAAGATGGCGACTGGTAGTGGTAAAACCATCACAGCACTAGCAATTACTTATGAATTATATTGTCAAATTAATTTGCAAATATTGCTAGTAGTGTGTCCTTACCGCCATCTTGTAACTCAATGGGCGCGAGAATGTGAAAAGTTTGGTTTAAAGCCAATTTTAGCTTTTGAAAATGTTCGTAATTGGCAAACCCAACTTTCTACCCAACTTTATAACGTGCATTCTGGTTCCCAACCTTTTCTGACGGTTATTACCACTAATTCGACATTAATAAGTGATGGTTTCCAATCTCAGTTAAAATACTTTCCCCAAAAGACTTTAATTATTGGAGATGAAGCGCATAATTTAGGTTCACCCAAGTTAGAAGAAAGTTTACCGCGCAGTATAGGCTTAAGATTGGGGCTATCTGCGACACCAGAAAGATATTTTGATGAGGTGGGAACTGAATCTTTATTTAATTATTTTGGTGCGGTTTTACAACCGGAATTTACTTTAAAAGATGCCATTACTCAAGGTGCTTTGGTACGCTATCTTTATTATCCGATACCGATAGAATTAACCGAATCGGAAAGTTATGCTTATGCAAAATTGACTCATAAGATTGGACGTGCTTTATTTTATCGACAGCAAGAAAATGTTGATTTAACTAATATTGAAGATAACGAAGATATTAAAGCCTTATTAATTCAACGTGCAAGATTAGTCAGTGGAGCAGAAAATAAATTAAATGCTTTACGGGAATTAATGAGAACAAGGAGTGAGACGACTCATACATTATTTTATTGCAGCGACGGTTGTCAAGAAGCCCAGGGAAAAGCTAATTTACGTCAACTCAAAGAAGTAACTCGCATTTTGGGGGTAGATTTGGGTTACAGAGTTAGTACTTATACGGCAGAAACTTCTTTAGTCGAAAGAGAAACTTTAAGAAATCAATTTGAAAGTGGAGAATTACAAGGTTTAGTAGCAATTCGTTGTTTGGATGAAGGAGTCGATATTCCGGCAATCAAAACAGCCGTAATTTTAGCAAGTTCGAGTAATCCCCGACAATTTATCCAGCGACGGGGACGTATTTTACGTCCTCATCCAAATAAGGAACGAGCAACTATATTTGACATGATTGTATTACCACCAGATTTAGATAGAAAGACTAAAGATGTAGAACGCAATTTATTAAGAAAAGAATTGCGAAGGTTTGTCGAGTTTGCCGATTTAGCCGACAATGCTGGTGAAGCAAGGATGAAATTATTGGATTTACAAAAGCGGTATGGATTATTAGATGTTTGAAATTTAACGTATGGTGAGAAGTCGGGTTTTTACGATGATTCTCCTAGTATGGTGTTCTATTTAAACTTTTCCAAATATTAACGTGACTGATAACTGATAACTGATAACTGTCACCCTGGTCGTAAATCGTTCGATACCTCTATAATTCCTCTAGAACCATCAACCCGTACTCGCTGACCATCTTGTAATAACCAAGTGGCATTATGCACATCCATGACTGCGGGAATCCCGTACTCACGAGCGATGATTGCACCATGAGAAAGTCTACCACCAGCCTCTGCTATCAAACCACCAGCCCTTGTCAGTAAAGCAGCCCAGCCAGAATCAGTATAAGGAACCACCAAAATTGTCTGCTTATCAATATCTGGAATTGATTGTAAATTGCGTAACACTTTAACTCTACCTTCAACTTGTCCGTGACTTGCAGGAATTCCGGTTAACATTCCATCCGCTAGCAGAGAAGAACCAGGAACAAAAATTGATACGGGAGGTGCATTACCGTAAACTAATAGCGGTGCGGGATTGAGTTGACTATCTTCGGTAAGTTGGTTTCTTCTCATTTCCACCAACGAGCTTAAATAATTGATTAATTGATCATCCGCATCTCGAATAATTTTTTGTACTTCTTCAATTTCGAGAAAAAAGATGTCTCCGGGTTGTTGAAGCCAAGAGTTTTGCAGCCAATTTCTTTCTAAAGCAATAAAAGACCAACGTAACTGTGCTAGCAACTGAGAATAAACTTCTGTAACTCGTCCCTTTAAATCTACACGACGTTGTACAACTCCTCCTCGCTTACGTTTGTTTGCCGGGGGTTGGTTTCCTTGCATTAACTGCACAAATAACAGCTTGACAGCTTCTGGTTCTTCTCTCCAAGTGGGAACAGCAATATCAGTTCCCACATCACTTAAGTAACCATAACGATTAATAAAAGCTTCAAACTGCTCAAGAATTTTTTGTCCCGGTGTGGAAACAGCCAAATCTTCAAATAGCGTCTCTGGATCGAAATCCGGTAGTATTAATTTGGCAGAGTAGGCTAATTCCGCAAGTTCTCGTAATGCGGCAACTTCCGGAGCAGCACTATTATCAATTTGACTATCTTTTGGTTTAAAAATCCCTTGTCTAATCGCAGCACTCAAAGGAGCCATAATACTGTAATAAGTAGCGCTGCGAAGTAATTCTAAGATAAATTCAATTCGTTCTAAAAGCCTCTCTTGGTCAAGTTCGAGTAGCGATTGTTGTTTTAATTCTGTCAAACCCGGTTGAAACCGCTTGCGATAATCTCTTTTAAAATCACTTGATAAACTGAATTCTCTTGTGAGCAACCGCAGCAATCCGGGAAGATTTGATAAAGTACTATTTAAAGGAGGTTTGCTCATTTTGGCTCCTCTAGTTAGAAATTCCAAACTTTCGGGGGGTAAACCCATACGTCGGAAAATCTGTCCTAAAAGACTCGCATTAAAATAAGCTCTAGAAAAATGCAGCGT
>JBHJOU010001013.1:0-9883 GCA_050329355.1 Rivularia sp. (in: cyanobacteria) | reverse complement strand
TTGACAATTGCATCTACACGAACTGTTTCTAAAGCAGCTAAACCTGTAGCATTTTTACTAAAATCAGAACTTTGAATTACATCTAATACTTTAGCAAATAAACTAATATCTAAAATTGGGTCGCGGGGTTGATTTGCTCTAAATGTAGCGGTATTTTTTTCACCACGAGCCAGATTAAACTGAGTAGTAAATAAGTTGACCCCTCCTTTTTTTAACTTTAAAGTTCCTACTGGTACGGGATTATTAAATGTACCGTTGACGTTTAAATTTCCAGTTGCTTCAATACTAATAATCGGAGGACGTTCTACTTTAACTTTTTTCCCCAAAATTAATTGTAAATCATTAAATTTACCTCTAGTATTTTCATTATTATTAATTTGTTTAGCTGCTTTTACACGTTCAATTCCTTTACTGCTAACAATCGTAGTATTAGTATCATTTTCGGGTAGCAATACTAAACCGTTATCTAAATTGACATTACCAGTAATAACCGGATTCAAAGCAGAACCATTAATGATGACATTCCCTGCAACACCACCTTGATAAAGCCCTTTGAGGTTTACTGCTAATTTATCTAAAGTTACTCCAAGTGGATTCTCAATTTTGATAGATTGGTCATCATATACAGGAATTTGTCCTTGGGCTACTAATTTACCCTTACTAAAGTTTCCTTGCAGATTTTCTACTACTATCTTGTCAAAATTAAACTTTACTTCTCCGGTTACATTTGTTAATTTTTCAGGTAAAGCTTGAGCCGAAAATATGGCATTATTCAGAGTAGCATTTCCTTCTAATATTGGTTTATCTAAAGTTCCACGTACTGTTAATTTAACTTCTCCTTCACCTTGTTCAAAGGTTGCTTGATTGGTGAATAAATTTAATACAGCTAATCCTTCATTTTTAACATTTACATCTAATTTAATTTGATTACTTTCGGGTGTTACTGAAGCAAAAGGTAATTTGTAAGGAATATTACCGTTAATCTCAACTGGTTGAGAATTTTGAACCATTATATTACTAGCAAAATTCAAGCTTCCGTTAATATAACTGAAACTAGCTGCTGCTGATTCGACTCCTTGTTGATTTAATGTTCCATCACTAATTGTTAATTCTCCTTTGGTTAAAGGATTTGCAATACTGCCGGCTATTGCTGCTTTTGCATTCAGATTTCCTGTTAAACCAATTGGTAAATTAACAAAGTTATTAAGTACTTCTATCGGGAAATTATTGACTTGTAAATTACCGAATTGTTCATCACCACCAATTGTACCGCTAAAGCTAAATAGTCGATTAGTTGACTCGATTCGTAATGGTGTTAGTCTGAAAATTCCGTTTTCAAAAGCACCTTGAACAATCACTTGTTTTGCATTATAACGGGTTGGATCTTCTTCGGGACCCCAACTAAAGTTTTCACCTTGAATATTAAATTGTGTGGCTAATTGTTTATTCTCATTAGTATCTACACTCACGAACGCATTGAAAGTACCTTGCAAATCTGCTAATTCTGGAAAAATGGTAGCTTCACGTCGCTGTTGTTTTTGCAATGCTAATAATCTTTTGATTTCTGAAAAGCGTCGTAATTGAGTTGATAAAGATTGATTTGGTAGACCTATTGCAATGGTTTCTAATTGACTTGCTTTACCATAGGTAGGTTCTTCAAAATTACGCTGAATATCTTCTAATTCATATATTTGTAAAGCCATTAATACATCTTGAATTTTACCTTGTTTGATGTTTAATTTACCTTGAATTTGCGGTTCTTTAGTTAAGTTATTTACTCTACCCGCAATCATATAACTACTTTCACCTTTGCTAAATTCTCCTTGCTTAATCACAAAATTATCGTCATTATAGGTAAAGTTTGCAACTAATTTATCGCCTTTTAGACGACCGATTTCTGGATTTTTAATCGCGATATTTCCCGAAGCTGTAGCAAAGGTTTTTTGATTAATTTGTAAATTTCCGTCGAAGGTTCCAGCAATTTTACCGGAACCAAGATAGCGATTAACTGGTAAAGGTATTTTTAATAACTGTAAAGGGAATTGATTGACATTGAGTGTTAAAATATCACTTTGGGATTGACCGTTCGCGAATGTTTCACCACGTTTAATTAAGAAAGATTCTGGTCGATTATTACTATTTAATTTAACTGCAATTTGGTCTTGTTTACCCGCAAGGTTCAATTGTAAACCTTTTCTTTGCTGCGATTGGATGCTTCCAGTTAAAGTTGGTTCAAAAGCTATATCATTAACTACAAAATTTCGTAGCGCTAATTTTCCAACTAGATTTGGTAAAGGTAGTTTACCTGTAATTTGACCGTTAAAATCAACTTTACCTGCTAAGTTGACCACATTAGGAATTTGTAAGGGTAATTGTTCTAAATTATAATTATTAGCTTGAACATTCAAATTTAATTGGGTAATTTCCGGTATCCCGTCAGCTTTTGGATTGGCTAAAATATCACCGCTGATATTCAAACCCGGTGCAGTTGCTCTGTCAATGTTTAACTTATTTCCATTCCAAGCGATGACTGCATTTATTGGTTGCTCAAATCCGGGAACTCCTTGGGATAACTGCACTTCACCAGCAGCATTTAAGTTCGCTAAACTCGGATTTTTTAAGTTTCCCGCAACTTGTAAATTGCTGTTTATTTTACCCTGTAAGCTTTGGTTTAATCTGTTTAATTCAACACCAACAGCTTTTACCGCAGCTTGATAGCGTCCATTTTTAACTAACATATTCGACGCTGTAATATTACCACCACCGGCATTTATTAAAGCATTCCCCGAAGCAGTTAAATCTTCAAAAGAATTTATCGAACCAGCAACATTAAATTTACCTGTCAATCTTCCTATAAATGACTTGGGAATTTGTGGTGATAACTGCTGTATATCTAAATTATTTGCATCAACTTGTGCTTGATACTTACCATTATTCACCACAATATCCGACGCTGTAATCCTACCACCACCAGCATTTATTAAAGCACTTCCAGATACAGTTAAATCTTCAGGAGATTTTACCGAACCAGTAATATCAAATTTCCCGGTTAACTTTCCGGGGAATGAATTGGGAATTTGCGGTGATAACTGCTGTAACTCGACATTATTTGTTACTATCTTGGCTCGATAAAATCCTCTAGCAAACTCGATATCAGTCCCTCGAATCAAACCAGCAGCAGTAGTTAAATTTCCTTGCCCAGAAACAATTAAACTTTCTGGTGTAAAGGAATCTAACGCTCCAGCAACGTTAAATTTACCCGTCAATCTTCCTGAAAACGACTGGGGAATCTGGGGTGATAAATCCTTAACTCGGACATTATTTGCTGCTACTTGAGCTAAATAAACCCCATTTTTAACCTGAATTTGATTGGCGTTAATTATACCATCTGCGGTATTTATTCTCGCTTGACCTGTGACGACTATACTTTCTGGTTCAAAGGAATCTACCGCACCAGCAACATCAAATTCCCCCGTTACTCTTCCTTTCACAAATTGCGGTATTTGCGGAGATAATTGCTGCAATTGTAAATTATTTGTCTGGATTTGCGCTAAGTAAATACCATTACTGACTTGGATATTATTCGCCGTAATCCTTCCTCCAGCAGTAGCTAAACTCGCATTTCCTTGAACAAGCAAAGTTTTGGCATCAAAATTATCTGTATTACCCGATACTTGAAACTTCCCATTCAAAGGAGCATCGAAAGGTAAACTAGAATCTTTTAACAAACGTCCTACTTGAATCCCATTCGCAACCAATTCAGCCGAAAACTTTTGCTCGTCAAACTTTACAGAATTAACTGCAACTGTACCCCCAGCAACTGCAATATTGGCATTTTCGGTACGAATTTGAGCAACTTTAAACGGTGTCGAACTTCCCGAAATAATCACCCGACCGTTAAAATTAGCGTTATCTAAATTTACTTTTTGTAACTGTTCCTGATTGATCGGGGAACGCCGGTCGCCGCAGGCTCCGCCGTTGCACGGCGGAGTACCGGCGATTAACTGGTTAACTTTTATACCTTTAGTATCAGCTACAGCCTGCCAGCCCTGTTGATTCCAACTACCATCAACCAAAGCCTTACCACCAGCCACAGACAAAGCAACATTACGGAATGAAAAACTTCTTTCGCGATTCACAATTACTTCACCCGTTGCTGGATAAGTCGCCTGGACAGCATTAAATTTTACTAAAGTGCGGATAGTCTCAGGAGTTCCACTGAGATTAGCTGTTGCTGCGACAGTACCCACTTGCAAACCAGGTGTCGGAATATTGTAAATCTTAGCTAGACTATCTCCTGGTGCATTACTTGTGCGGAAATTAAAATCAACTTGGGACTTGCGATCGAGATTATCATCGCCGATGAGAATTTTACCATCGCCTCGAACTTCACCGCCGACAGCAGCAATACCGCGAATATCTGAAAATTTTATCGTCGAATCGGCGCTGACAAAATCAAACTTAGTACTAGCGCTTTTAAATTTAACTTGATCAACAATTCCTGGCTTAACAGTAGCAACAGTACCCGAAAGAATTGGTCGAGTAATAGCCCCTTTGAGAGTCAAATCTGCTTTGACGACTCCACCGACGGGTAAAGGTGATTGAATATCAAGAGTTTGTAAAGTATCGTTGACGCTGGCTGCATTGACGCGAGCGGTCAAATCGTAACCTGTTTGCAAATCAATGGTACCACCACCGCTCAAAGGAATTTTACCGTAACTGGTAACTACATCATTGAGTACGATTTTTGTGCCATCAAACCTTAACATTCCTTGAGAATTAACCAGTGGTTTGGGCATTCGGGGTATTGTCAAAGTCAACCCTTCTACCTGAGCGCTACCGTATAATAAAGGCTGTATTTTTTCTCCTGGCAATTTAATCTGTAAATCGCCATTTATTCTTCCACCTTGTAACTTAACCGGGGAATCGACAATAGGCGTAACTTCATCCGTCAAGAAATCTTTTGCCTGTAACTGTAAATTACCCGTTTTATTTTTAATATTTACCCTTCCCGTCGCGGAAATACTACCAGTACGTCCCGGTTGTCCCCCGATTTCAAACCGAACTACCTGATAATTATCGATAAATTTCGCGTAACCATTAAGGTCTGAAAAAACTACCTTATTGAAAGCAACTTGCCGATTCTCCACAAACGGCATTAATGCTAGATTACCATTACGCAAACGAACCTGATCCACATCGATCGCGATCGCTCCTGGTTCGTCGGGCAGCACAATTTTAGTATTAATCCAGTTTCCTTGTTTGTCTTGCTCAACATAGCCAAGGGGGTTGACTAAAGTTACATCTAGCTTTAATCTACGATGGAACAGTAATTGTAGTGGGTCAAACCCTACCTCTACAGCATCAGCTTTCACCTGGTCTGAGTCTGTTGCTGTGGCTGGAATAGCCGAAGCTCCAAACCTAACTCCAGATAGGGAAAAACCTTCGACTTTTCCCAACTGTAGCGGACGGTCAATAATAGTAGTAAGATTTTTTTCTACTAAAGGTGCTAAATCTTTGTGAATAAAACTTTGTAATCGCCAAAAAATGCCGACTGTTCCTACAAGTGACAATCCACCTACAGCCAATCCACCGCGATTGAGTACCACTAATAAAAGACGCTTACGATTTGGGGATTTAGAATTTTTTGAAGAGGAATTGGTCATTTTATATTACTTCTGACTGTAGCCGATGCAACAAATACATAGGTAAACTAGCAATCGCTTAGCTTACTGGGATTTATATAAGGATAACTCTCCGACTCAAAGCTGAAAAAGTCTGGAATTTTAATTTCAAAAAATCACAAAGTTGGTTCAACCCAGTTGTAGCAATAATTTTCAATAATTCTGCGCCACACAATTAAAATTGAAACGTTACCGGGGTTAAAGCATTTTGGATTTTGGATTTTGGATTGATTCCACGGATCAATCAGGGGGCTTGTAGCAAATCATAAACCCAATACCATACCTGTTGATATTAGCGCCAAAATAAAAGTGTATTCAGGAAAATCTTAAGAAAGGGAGAATTATTTTCTAAAATTTTCCTCAAGTGCATCCTACAAACTTTAATATAGATAGAACCCAAAAAAAAGGACAGGTGATTACAGATGGGGCGCGTTTTTGTGTTACTCTTTAATGCCCGTACAGAAAATGAGGGAATTCATACAGTCCGGATTGGCGATCGCAATAAGGTGTTGATGTTTGAATCCGAAGACGATGCTACACGCTTTGCGTTAATGCTCGAAGCCCAAGATTTTCCTTCTCCCGCAGTCGAACCAATGGATAGGTCAGAAATAGAGCGTTTTTGCGAAAGTGCTGATTATGATTACGAACTCGTTCCTACCGACGGTGATTTAGTTGTTCCTCCAGAACAAAACGTCGATCAAACAGATTGGAATGAAGCAGGTTCAACTTTCAGCGAACCAAAAGCCGAAGAAAAAGGAGAAATGTCAAATTCCGAACTAGACAATATCCGTCGCAAACTGGAAGGATTATTGTAAAAATTGATTGGTCATTTGTCATTTGTCCTCGGACGAAGGGCAAATGACAATGACAATAAATCAAGGATAAAAAAAACACATGGCATTGCAAGAGCGCGGACACTTACTAACCGAACAAGTTAATCCCGATAGTCTAAATTTAGACCAATTAACTAGCATCGAATTTGTCGAACTGTTTAATCGTGAAGACGCAAAAGCCGTTGCTGCGGTAGCTGCGGCAAAACAAGACTTAGCAAAAGCGATTGATTTGACAGCCCAAAGTCTTCAAAAAGGTGGACGCTTATTTTACGTAGGTGCGGGTACTTCCGGTAGATTGGGTGTATTAGATGCTGCTGAATGTCCGCCGACTTTTTGTACTCCTCCCGAACTAGTCCAAGGTATAATTGCTGGTGGTGCTGGCGCATTAGTACGTAGTTCCGAAGACTTAGAAGACCGCGCTGAAGACGGTGCTGCTACAATCGCTCAACGAGAAATTACTCAGCTTGATGTCGTCGTAGGTATTACCGCAGGTGGAACCACTCCCTTTGTCCACGGTGCAATCAACGCAGCTAACAGCCGTGGTGCTACCACAATATTTATCGCTTGCGTTCCATCCGAACAAGTCAGTATCCAAGTAGACGTTGATATTCGTTTGCTTACCGGACCGGAAATACTAGCCGGTTCCACTCGTCTGAAAGCCGGTACAGCCACCAAATTAGCATTAAATATACTTTCTACCGGCGTAATGGTAAAACTTGGTAAAGTGTACGGTAATCGTATGGTAGATGTCGCCGTTACAAATCAAAAGTTACGCGATCGCGCTTTACGAATTTTGCAAGATTTAACTTCTTTGAGTCGTGAAACAGCTGACATTTTACTCGAACGTAGCGGCAAATGGGTAAAATTAGCAGTGTTGATGCACGAAACGGGTTTGGACAAAGAACAAGCCGATAAACTGCTCTTGCAGCATCAGGGAAATCTCAGAGAAGCAATTCAAGCAGAAAGATAAAAATTTAATTAAAATTTCTTGTAACCCTTGTAGAGACGTGAAATTTCTAGAGACGTGAAATTTCACGTCTCTACAAGCGGTTTACTCAATCAATTTTAATTATCCATAAAACCAGATAAAACGAGATTTTTTTCCGTTGTATTACTTAGTATAAATCCAAAAATATCACAATATAATTGATAATCTTTGGTAAACAATATAATTGATGATGTCAGCTAAAATCCTTACAAACAAGAGAATCTAGAAAAAATCAAAATCAGAATAAACACGGATTTTATTATACTGAGAAAAGTCTAAAATTATATGTAACTGTTGGGTGCATCCTCGTATTGGGGTATAGTAATTCTTGAAATGATTAGTGGAATGTTAACAAATATATCAAATAAGATAGAAATTCTATTAATAGATTTTTTCTATATTTATTTCTATAAATATATATTGTAAATGTTCTCGGTCTTAAACAAGAAACCTTATTAACCACTACATCAAATTAGGGTCGCTATCCGGAGTCGGTTTGCTTATTGGATTGCATCCAATCAAGTATCTCCACAATAGCTGTATAGCTATTCTGGAATTTTAAGGGAAGACCTATTAACAAAGGGAATAAAGTATGAGCCATCCGGAAATGATGGTATCGAGTCAATTGCTCGATGAATTTAAAACTTGTACTCGATTACAATACAGTGGCAAATTAAACATCAAAAGTTCCAAAGGGAATAAATGGGTTTTTTACTACCGATTGGGTCGTATAGTTTGGGCAACTGGAGGGACTCATCCCTTCCGACGCTGGCGCAGACACATGACTCAACATTGCCCGGATATTGACATTGATAATATGCAGTTAAATTCCACAGAAATATCAATCTCAAATGATTATTGGGATTATAGACTGCTGGAAATTTTACATGAAAAGCAGAAAATCAAGCGCGAGTATATTAACTCTGTTGTAGAAAGAACTATCGCAGAACTGCTGTTTGATTTAGCTCAACAAGCGCATTTTAATCAAATTCAGTGCGATCGCAGTGCTGATGTGATATTGGAAGCGCCGATGAGCTTTACAAGTGCAGATATGTCTCTGAAGTTCATGGAAGACAGTTGGAAAAATTGGTCTGAAGCGGGTTTGGCAAACTTTTCTCCCGATTTGGCTCCAATTCTCCGCAGAGCCGAACAGTTACAGCAAATGGTAAGTCCAGCTGTCTATAAAAATTTTGTGAATTTGATGAACGGTAAATACACCCTGCGGGATTTAGCCGTGAAAATGAAGCAAAGTCCCTTACCTATAGCTCGTTCATTACTACCTTACGTCCTCAAAGGAATCGTCGAACTGATCAAAGTTCCCGATTTGCCCTTCAAAATAGGTGAGAGTCAAAATATACCGACAGTGGAACCGGAACCGGAACCACCTAGTGGTCCATTAATAGCTTGTGTAGATGATAGTCCTCAAGTCTGTCAGATGCTCGAACAAATTCTTGTTCCTCAAGGACTAAGGTTTATCAAAATTCAAGACCCCGTGCAGGCTTTACCAGTTTTGATTGAAAATAAACCAGACTTAATTTTCTTAGATTTGGTGATGCCAGTTGCTAGTGGTTACGAGATTTGCGCTCAATTGCGCCGGATTTCAGTTTTTACCAATACACCAGTAATTATTCTTACGGGTAGTGATGGATTGTTTGACCGAGTTCGTGCCAAGGTAGTTGGTTCCACGGATTTTATTACCAAGCCTGTAGTTGCCGATAAAGTACTGGGAGTAATTCGTAAGTATATACAGCCTCAATCACCGACTAGTGCTAAGGGTAATTTAAATGCACAAATGTCATTTGGACATTCTTAATTTACTTGTTTTTATAAGCAACATTCTTTTAAGTAAATGCCTATTTATTAAATCTCTTTCCAGTCAAGCATAAGTATTTACACTGAAGCTTAATTAACTTTATATGCATGAAAATTAGATCAAGTCCAAGAGGAAAATTTCTAATTTAAATGCTCAATAGCCGTTTTTTTTCTGTTGTTAAATAAATTTGATAGGTAATCGCTATGAGTACGATTTTGGTTGTTGAAGACGGTTTAACTGATATGCAGGTGATTAGCCGTTATTTAGAGCAAGCAGGCTACAACGTCATGGGAGCCACAAGTAGTGAAGAGGCTCAAGAAAAAATCACTCAAAATAAACCTGATCTGATATTTCTGGATGTAATTTTACCTGGAAAAAGCGGGTTTGAAATTTGTCGGGAACTGAAAAATAATCCCAATACCAAAACTATTCCAGTGGTTTTTTGTTCTACAAAAAATACAGATGTAGATAAAATGTGGGGTGATATGTTAGGTGCTGATGCTTATCTTTCTAAGCCGGTACAAAAGGAAGAATTAGAAGGAGTTCTACAAAAATTGAAGAAATA
>JBHJOU010000731.1:0-3757 GCA_050329355.1 Rivularia sp. (in: cyanobacteria) | reverse complement strand
AGGATAGTTTACTTAATTATCAAGATTTTCAAGCAATGTGGTTTTGTTTGGCTGAAATTGATGGTTTAGTATTTTATAATGCCGGGAAAATTGCTGGTGCATCTCAACGACATAAGCATATACAACTTGTTCCCACACCACTTGCACCTAATCAAAAAGAATCTGTTCCCATTGCAGCTTTATTTGCATCTGCTGTATTTGATGGTGATATAGGGAAAATACCTGATTTACCTTTTGTGCATGGTTTTTATCGCTTTGATTCTGATTTAATTAACTCCCCAAATCAAGCTGCTAAAATTACTCTTGAAATTTACTATAAATTACTCAAAGCTGTTGATTTAATGGCTGAAAATACGCAAAATCAAACTTTGAAAACTTATAACTTTTTAGCGACAAGAGAATGGATGTTTATTGTACCGCGTTCTCAAGAAGAATTTGAATCAATTTCGATTAATTCTTTGGGTTTTGCAGGTGCTTTATTAGTCAGAAATCAGCGGCAAATGCAGATGTTAAAAGATTGTAAACCGATGACGATTTTAAAACAGGTTGGGATAGGGAGTTAGGAGTTAGGAGTTAGGAGTTAAAAGTTAGGAAATGGAGTACTAGTAACGCACCATTGAGATTGTAATAATAATAATGACAAATGAAAAACCAGAAATTCAATGCCGGTGAATATGTAGATCAAATGGCGTTATTGTTAGATTTACAATTGTCTGATGAATACCGCGATGGAGTGGTAGCAAATTTTGAAAAAATTCAAACTATAGCCAAGCTTGTTAATGAGTTTCCTTTACCAGAAAATATTCAAGCCGCACCAATTTTTAAACCATGAATTTAAACTCAGCCGATGCAATAACAATTGCAACTGCGGTACAACAAGGTGAAATCAGTGCCGTGGATGTTGTGAAAGCCAGTTTAGATAGAATTGCAGCGCGGGATAGTCAACTCAACTGTTTTACTACCGTAACTGCGGAAACTGCTTTACAAGATGCAGCACAAATCGATCAAAAAATCCAAAAAGGTGATTATCCTGGTTTGTTAGCTGGAGTACCTTTCGCTGTTAAAAATCTTTATGATATCGCTGGTTTAACAACTCTTGCTGGTTCTAAAATTAATGCTGAAAACAAAACCGCTACTCAAGATGCTACCGCTGTAACTAAGTTAAAGAATGCTGGTGCAATCCTTGTAGGAGCGTTGAATATGGATGAATACGCTTATGGTTTTGTCACCGAAAATTGCCATTATGGTGCTACTCATAATCCCCACGATTTAAACCGTATAGCTGGCGGCTCCTCTGGAGGCTCCGCTGCTGCTGTCGCTGCCGGTTTAGTACCTTTAACTTTGGGTTCAGATACTAACGGTTCGATTCGTGTACCTGCGGCTTTATGCGGGATTTTTGGTTTCAAGCCTACTTATGGTAGATTATCACGAACTGGTGTAGTTCTATTTTCCAGCAGTCTTGATCATATTGGACCATTTGCACGTTCGGTAAGAGATATTGCGATCGCGTTTGATGTGCTTCAAGGAGAAGATGAGCAAGACAGTGTTTGTACGAAACTTCCTGTTGTAGAAACGCGAAATATGACATTGCAAGAGCAAAATATTGATCAAATAAAGATTGCGATCGCAAACGACTATTTCACCGAAAAATCTTCACCGTCAGCATTAACAGCAGTTCAAAAAGTCGCCGATGCCTTGAATGTTACTGAGTATATTTCCCTTCCAGAAACTAATCGCGCTCGTGCTGCGGCTTATATAATTACTGCATCTGAAGGTGCAAATCTGCATTTAGATAACTTAAAATCTCGCCCTCAAGATTTTGATTTTGCGACGAGGGATAGATTTATTGCGGGTGCATTAATTCCGAGTAGTTGGTACATTCAAGCGCAAAGATTTAGAAGTTGGTATAAACAAAAAGTTCGGGAAATATTTCAACAAATAGATATAATTATTGCCCCAACTACACCAATTTCAGCACCCGAAATAGGACAACAAACCATGTTTTTAGACGGAGAAGAAATATTAATTCGTCCCCACTTAGGATTATTTACTCAACCGCTATCATTTATTGGTTTACCCGTTTTGTCGGTTCCAATTCAAAGAGAGAATGATTTACCTTTGGGAGTACAATTAATCGCCGCACCTGATAATGAAATGGCGATTTTACGAGTTGCTGCGGTATTAGAAAAAATGGGTGTAATATCAGCAGAAATTGTTTGATATAGGGAATAGGGAATAGGGAATAGGGAATAGAAAGTGTACTGAGTTTTGTTTAAAAATCAAATAGTAGTCCTATATCAAGGAAAAGCTATTAACTAAAATATCAGTTAATAGCTATGAAAATTACAAATAAATTAGATGTTTACTTACAAACCATGTTGTTGATGTACCCAAATCCAGAATTGAAATCCACCGGAAACCATAATATCAGTCCAATCATCAAATAATGCTTGATGCACACCAGGTTTGAGATGCAAATGTTGTTCTAGAGCTACTATCGCGAGAGTTTCTTCAGCTGTAATTCTGATATCAAGAAACGCTTTAGGAAAACGTTTTTCTTTATTCCAGTCATTACACAAAGACATTACACGTTCCCATTCATCTTTGGGAATACGTTTATTAGAAATAAGTCTGACAGAGTAAACGTCCTCTTGAGGCCCTTCGGCACAAAACACTAAAGCAACTTCACACCCTAATTCTTCTTGATATGGTAACCGCACCACAAAATCACCGTCTTCGTCTTTTTGAAATCGCAGTCCTCTGTTATTCAGATAACTTTCTATTACGCTACGGTCGAAACTTTTAACTGTAGCCATATTAGATTTGATTAATTGTGGTTCTACTCTATTATAGAGTTTCAATAAACATTATTAAGTATATAAAATACGTGTATACGCTTAATTTTTTATTTCATCTTTCAATAAGTTATTTATCCAACTTTTGCTGATTATAAAATCATATTTATACTTATTAAAAATCAAAATCAATCAAGACTATTAAATATTGAGGAAAAAATATATTTCAAATATATTATATTAAATGTTGCCTAGTTTACATCTTGCAGCATAGAAACCTATCGTTAAAATAATTACTAATTGTTTTCCTGTCGTTCTTACCCGCCTGGGGTTGCAAATCCCACTCCAATAGCATAAATCCATTAAAATGGACTAAAAATATTAAATTTTTATGTTAGTAATATTTTTATTTATTTTTTAGTATGTAGTTAATTATGCGGCTCTGTACAAGATATAAGTCTCGCGATAATGGGTAGAGGATTGTAATAAACTAAAAAGTAGTCTACTTTACTTTTGAGTAAAAAATAAGCAATGATATTTTCAGGAACAAGACCGGATAATTTGGGTATTAATAACGGTAAATTGGCAGCTTGTCCCAACTCTCCAAACTGCGTTTCTTCTCAAAGCCCCAGTACAGATGCGACTCACTTTATTCAACCGCTGAATTATAGTTCTACACCAGAAAAAGCGTTATCTGATCTGAAAGCTGTGATTGAAGCGGAATCTAGAACTAAGATAATTACCGAATCGTCAGATTATTTATACGCAGAATTCAAAAGCGCTTTAATGGGTTATGTGGATGACGTAGAATTTTATTTAGACAGCACTAGTAATACTATTCATGTTCGTTCCGCTTCTCGTTTAGGACAAAGTGATTTAGGTGTTAACCGCAAACGTGTAGAAACAATTAGAACTAAGTTTAATCAAATGCAGAGTAGTAGTTTGCCAAGTTAATTATAAAG
>JBHJOU010000072.1:0-4148 GCA_050329355.1 Rivularia sp. (in: cyanobacteria) | reverse complement strand
TTATCACCAGCCGGTGAAGCATACGTACAGCGTATCCGCGAAGTAGGGGAGAATCAACCGGAATTATTAGTGGCTCATTCCTACACTCGTTATTTGGGTGATTTATCCGGTGGACAAATCCTGAAAAACATTGCTCAAACAGCGATGAATCTCACTGAGGGAGAAGGTACCGCTTTCTACGAGTTTGATCAAATTGACGACGAAAAAGCATTTAAAGCCAAATATCGTCAAGCTTTGGATGAAATGCCTATTGATGATGCTACCGCAGATAGAATTGTTGATGAAGCAAATGCGGCTTTTGGAATGAACATGAAAATGTTCCAAGAGTTGGAAGGTAATTTAATCAAAGCCATTGGACAAATGTTGTTTAATAGTCTTACTCGTCGTCGTAATCGTGGTAATACTGAAACTGGATTGGCAACGGCTGATTAAGATTTGTGAATTTTCAATAATTAATTTGTAGGGGCGATGTCCTGATGATTGCTTATGGTATGCATTGGTAATTATCAGGATGTTGTCCCTAATTTGTTTTTTGATCAGTTGGTATTAGAATATTTAAACGCAGAGGAGCGCTAAGGTAAACGCAGAGGAGCGCAAAGTTAGATCAGTAATTTATAAATTAACTAAATCCCAAATGTTATCATCTAACTGTTCTAGAGATTCTAAAACTATATCAGCGATCGCAAATTTTGGATTATGATGCTCTGACATTTCTGGGATAGCAATACATTTCATTTGGGCAGCTTTGGCGGCTAAAACTCCATTGAGGGAGTCTTCTAAAGCTAAACAATTTTGCGGAGATACTCCTAATTTCTCGGCAGTGGTAAGATAAACACCGGGATGAGGTTTTCCCAAAGTTTCGCATTCAGCCGAATAAATTATTTCAAAGTTATCAGCAATATTTAGTTTTTCTAAAGCGGCATTGATAATTTTAGATGAAGAAGAAGAAGCTAAGGCTATTTTGACATCTTTTGTTTTGACATAGTTAATTGCTTCTTCAACACCAGCTAAAGCCTTACCTTCAGTACAAATCAACTCAATTAATTTATTAACTATTGCTTCTTCAACTTGTAACTTAGATAAGTTATCCCAAGGATATTTTTTGTACCAATATTCCACAACTTCATCAATTCTCAGTCCTTTGGTTTGTAGACACATAGAAGGAATGAGAATTATCTCTACCTGTTTAAATATCGCAATTTCTGCTTGTTGCCATAATGGTTCCGAATCAATCAACAAACCATCCATATCGAAAATTACTGCTTCAATCATAAAAATGGGTAATGGGTAATGGGTAATTGGTAATGGGTAATGGGTAATTGGGAGAAATATTTATAATCCAAAATCTAGCTTGAAAAGTTTACCGGGGGGAACTTCCGCACCGCAACTTTCCGCAAAATCTAAAATTGATTGTCCTTTTCATCGTAAAATAACAAAGTTGATTTTCAATGAAAACGGTCAAAACACCGATACATAATTTTTACACGCATGGCTGCAAAAATTCCCGTTACCGTGATTACAGGCTTTTTAGGAAGTGGTAAAACTACTTTAATTCGTAACTTACTACAAAACAATCAAGGCAGACGCATCGCTGTTATAGTCAATGAATTTGGCGAACTTGGTATTGATGGGGAATTATTACAATCCTGTCAGGTTTGCCCGGCAGAAGAAAGCGGCGATCATATTGGCAATAATAATAATCATAATAATCATAATAATAATATTTATGAGTTAACCAATGGTTGTCTTTGCTGCACGGTTCAGGAAGAATTTTTACCGACTATGCAGCAGTTAATTAAACGACGAGACACCATCGACTGTATTTTGATCGAAACTTCTGGTTTAGCTCTACCAAAACCGTTAGTAAAAGCTTTTCGCTGGCAAGAAATTCGTAACTTTGCTACAGTTGATTCAGTAATTACCGTAGTGGATTGCGAGGCGGTTGGTGCGGGGACTTTTGCGAGCAATTTGGCAGCGGTAGAGGCGCAACGGCAAGCAGATGATAGTTTAGAGCATGAGACACCATTGCAAGAACTATTTGAAGACCAGCTTGCTTGTGCAGATTTAGTGGTATTAAATAAAACTGATTTGGTGGATGAGCAAACCTTAGCCAAAGTCAAGAATTTAGTTAAACAGGAATTACCTCGGATTGTGAAGATGGTTGAAAGCGATCGCGGTAAAATCGATCCGTCTATATTACTTGGTTTACAAGCCGCAGTTGAAGATAATTTAGATCAACGTCCTTCCCATCACGACAGCGAGGAAGAACACGAACACGATGATGATATTACTTCTCATCATATAGTTTTAGACCGGAGTTTTGACCCGCAAAAGTTGAAGCAGCAATTACAAACTTTGGTACAACAGCAAGAAATTTTTCGCATCAAAGGTTTTGTTGCAGTACCAGATAAATCGATGCGTTTGGTAATGCAAGGTGTGGGAAATCGATTCGAGCAATTTTACGATAGAGCTTGGAAAGCCCAAGAAGTAAGACAAACTCGTTTGGTTTTTATCGGCCGGGATTTGAAGTCTTCTGATATCGAATCGCAATTGGTAGCTTTGAATTAATCAATTATCAGTTGTCAATTATCAGAATCCTGCCACTTTTAGAAAGACGTTGCAGTGCAATGTCTCTACACGATTTATTTATATTTAAAGAAGTCGGGTTTTTAGGATAAATCTCTGTAATCTCAGACAAACTCGATAAAAACCCGACTTCTCGCAGAGCCAAAAAAATCGCCGGATACTCACCTAAAGGCATAAAAAAAGAGGGTTCCCCCTCTCTCAAAATTTATTCAAGTCTAAACCGTTATAAACCTCTATAACGATAAATCTATTATTCCTCGATAGTCGCTGCGACTTCCTCTTGAACTTCATTTTGTTCAACTTCAGTTTCTACTGGTGCTTCTTCTACTGGTGCTGCTTCCGCTTGAGCTTCAGTTTCTGCTGGTGCTTCTTCCGCTTGAGCTTCTTCAACAGCTGGTGGAACATCCTCTTCTACTGGTAATGCTCCAGCCGCTGGTTCCAGAGTTATACCCTGCTCTTTAGCCAACAATTGTTCGCGGAACTTAGCAGCCATTTCTTCTGCTTTATCAAATACCGCATCCCGGTTTTTAATCATGTCACCAGGTTCGGGTTCAAGCTGCTTGGTAGATAGAGAAATTCTTCCTCTTTCTGCATCCAAGTCAATAATCATTACCTTCAATTCATCATTGACATTGAACACACTATTAGGTGTATCAATATGTTCGTGAGAAATCTCGGAAATGTGTAGTAAACCGCTTACACCGCCAATATCGATAAAGGCACCATAAGGTTTAATACCGCGAACTGTACCGATTACAACTTCGCCTACTTCTAAGCGGTTCATCTTACGCTCAACCAATGCTCGACGGTGAGACAATACAAGCCGGTTACGCTCTTCGTCTACTTCTAAGAATTTCAATGGTAGGTCTTCGCCCACCAAGTCTTCTTTTGGCTTACGAGTACTTATATGAGAACCGGGAATAAAACCGCGCAATCCCTCAATCCGCACCAATGCTCCACCACGATTAGTCGCGAACACCCCAGAACGTACAGTAGCATCCTCTGTTTGTAACTGACGCACTCGCTCCCAAGCTCGCATATACTCGATGCGGCGAATGGAAAGCGTTAACTGACCTTCTTCATTCTCATCACTGAGAATGTAAAATTCCCGCGTTTCGTTGGATTGTAATACTTCTTCCGGGTTGTCCACCCGGTTAATTGACATTTCTTGTATAGGTATATATGCCGCAGTCTTAGAACCTATGTCAATCAGAGCGCCGCGTGGTTCTAAACTAAAAACTGTACCTGGGACTATATCCCCTGGGCTGAAGTGATAATCGTATTTATCAAGTAAAGCCGCGAAATCGTCGTGAGTAAACCCTATATCATTGGTTGGTTTCTGATTGACATTTACCATGCTTTATGTTTCCTGGTTTTATTCTCCGTAAAATTTTTGCCTCCTAGCGATGTATATGCAATCGCCTTGTTTTGGGAGTTCATACTTACATTCAATATTATCCTAGCGCAGAAAAGCCAATTAAAACACACATTAACTTCCAGATTTTAAATTATATCAAATACTAATAAAATGAGTGCCAATAGTCAATAAAATTTTAGATTTT
>JBHJOU010000208.1:0-3733 GCA_050329355.1 Rivularia sp. (in: cyanobacteria) | reverse complement strand
TTCGCTCTTAACCGTCAGATGGTCTTGCTCCACAATTGCTAGCATTGACCTTGACTTAAATATAGGTGGATTATTTTTACTTACATCTTTTATAGTTTATAAACTTTCGATTTTGAAATCTGATTTGTTCTTCTTAATTTAAAAAATCCTAGATATAACCTAAATTTAAATTAGAACTAACCTGCTTAACTGCATCTTTAAGTTGACGATGATTTCAGATGTTACTTATATCACCACGTATTTTACCACCTTCCACTATACCTGACGGGGTGATAGTTTGGCGATTGGGCAATAGTATTTGCCAAAGTTGATTTTTCGATCAAAGCTTTTGAAAATATCTAAAAATATAATTTACTCTGTAATGCCCGCAATATCAAGCGTATAAGATATTTGAAAATTATGATGATTACCGTATTTTTTTAACTCAGGACTTAAGCGAAGAACCGCACCAATAAGGGTGAATGTCACAATACTCGGATGGTGCCGTACTCTCAGTTTCATCGGATTGCGTTAAGAATTGCTACAGTGTACAAGCACCCTACAAGAAAAATGTGTCAGTTGCGTAAGTCCTATAACTTTTGAATAATTATCTGATCTCAGAAGAGCGCAAGAGCATAAGTTTAATTAAAATTAACGCCCGTTGGAGTTTCTCATCAGTATTTACGTATTAATAAGCACTTAGTAGAGAAACCCCACAGACGTTAGAACAAGTTCTTATTAACTAAGTAATTTAGAACAGTCCTAAAGTAAGAGACTTATCTAAGGGCAGAGTTGCACCGATACCCAAATAAATTGTTACCAAAGTTCCGATGAGGAATACGGTAGTAGCAACAGGACGACGGAAAGGGTTTTGGAACTTATTAACGTTCTCAATAAAGGGAACAAGAATCAATCCCAGAGGTACAGAAGCCATTGCTAACACTCCCAAAAGCTTATTAGGAAGCGAACGCAAAATTTGGAAAACTGGGTACAAATACCACTCAGGTAAAATTTCTAAAGGTGTTGCGAAAGGATTTGCTGGTTCTCCTGTCATTGCAGGATCTAACACTGCAAGAGCCACGATACAAGCGAAAGAACCCATAATTACAATGGGAAAAACGTAGAGCAGGTCATTGGGCCAAGCAGGTTCACCATAATAATTGTGACCCATGCCTTTTGCCAATTTAGCTCTCAATTGTGGATCGCTTAGATCCGGTTTTTTTACTGTTGCCATTTCTTAAGTGTTCCTCTGCTTGAGTTTAATATTGTGAGAAATATTGTGAGATTTGACTCGAATTACAACGGACCGGAAATACCTTGTTTACGGATCATCAAGAAATGAGCCAGCATAAACACTGCAATCAACCAAGGTAGTACAAAAGTATGAGCGCTGTAGTAGCGAGTTAAAGTAGCTTGTCCGACACTGGAACCACCACGGAGCAAGTCAGAAATTAAAACTCCAACCACGGGAATTGCTTCGGGTACACCACTAACGATTTTCACAGCCCAATACCCTACTTGGTCCCAAGGTAAAGAGTAGCCGGTTACGCCGAAAGATACGGTAATTACAGCGAGGATTACACCAGTTACCCAAGTTAATTCGCGGGGCTTTTTAAAACCACCAGTTAAATAAACTCGGAAGGTGTGTAAAATCATCATTAACACCATCATGCTGGCAGACCAGCGGTGAATGGAGCGAATCAACCAACCGAAGTTTACTTCGTTCATGATGAACTGTACTGAAGAATAAGCTTCGGCAACGGTTGGCTTGTAGTAAAAGGTCATTGCAAACCCAGTTGCAAACTGGATTAAAAAGCAAGTAAGAGTAATTCCACCCAAACAGTAGAAAATATTCACGTGGGGAGGCACATACTTGCTTGTCACATCATCAGCAAGCGCTTGGATTTCTAAGCGCTCCTCAAACCAGTCATAAACGTTGGTCATACAACCCAGATTCCTAGAGATAAATTGCGGTTGATAATTATCTCAATTATCGACAATGCGCTAATTGAGACTTGAGGGGACAGCAAGAGAATAAACAAAATTTGTTTATTTTTAAATTTACTTTTTGCTGTCGCGAGTGTTAATAGTTTTAAGAAACGATTACACTCTAGTCGGGAGGGAATGTATTGCGTACTATGCACCCAAGCCCAAAAAAGATATGGATACAAAGTAGATCATAGCGTTTTACGGGCGTTGTTTGCCCAGTTTTTAGAAGTCAGTTGCCCAAAATTAGTAACGGCAACACAGCACTTCTATAAAAAAAGTAACATAATCTAGAGATAGATTTCATCTTATGGAAGGTTGCGAATTGACCTTCTATATGGCTAATTGTGGTTGAAAATCAAGTAAAAAAATCGATTTTATGGACAATCTAAAGGTTTTTCGGGGCATTTTATCCTTCATAATGGCGTTTTGGCTGGCATTTGGCAGCTTTTGCTTTCCGGCAGTCGCTTTAACAGACGAACAAAAATTAGTTTCTCAAGCTTGGCGAATTGTTAATCGTACTTATTTGGATGACACATTTAATCATCAAAATTGGGCGCAAGTCCGGCAAAAAGCTTTGAATACACCGCTAAAAGATAGTTCTTCTGCTTATGAAGCCATTCAAAATATGCTCAAAACCCTTGATGATCCTTTTACTCGATTTTTAGATCCCGAACAATATCGCAGTTTACAAGTGAATACCTCTGGGGAATTAACTGGTGTCGGGTTACAAATTGCTCTTGAACCGAAAACAGGTCAATTACAAGTTGTCGCTCCTATTGCAGGTTCACCAGCAGAAAAAGCCGGAATTCAGCCCCGCGATCGCATTACCAAAATCGAAGGGACTCCCACTGAAAATCTCACTCTTGACGAAGCTGCTTCGTTAATGCGCGGTAGAATTGGAACTACTGTTAGTCTTACAATAGACAGAGATGACACTCCCACTCAAGAAATTTTAATTGTTCGCGATCGCATTACTTTAAATCCGGTAATTGCTAAACTACAAAAAGAGAAGGAAGATAACATTGGCTATATCCGCTTGACTCAATTCAACGCTAACGCCCCCATGGAATTAGCTCGTGCTATTGGCGAATTGGAAAAGAAAGGCGCTGATGGCTACGTTTTAGATTTACGAAACAACCCCGGTGGTTTATTGCAAGCTGGAATAGAAGTTGCTCGTCTGTGGTTAGATTCAGATATTGTAGTTTATACGGTAAATCGGCAAGGTATTCAAGGCAGTTTTGAATCTTTTGGTCCAGCACTAACTCAAGATCCATTAGTTATATTAGTTAATCAAGGAACAGCTAGTGCTAGCGAAATTCTTGCAGGTGCATTACAAGACAATCATCGTGCAACTCTCGTCGGAGAAAAAACCTTTGGTAAAGGCTTAATTCAATCGTTATTTGAATTATCAGATGGTTCCGGTTTAGCAGTGACAATTGCTAAATATGAAACCCCCAATCATCGAGACATTAATAAATTAGGCATTACCCCTGACAAACTAATTACCTCCGAACCAATCAAACTACAAGAAATAGCGACTTCATCTGATACTCAATATCAAGCAGCACTAGAAGTTTTAGCAGAAAATAAGGAACAGTTAGCACTTAGGAGTTAGGAGTTAGGAGTTAAGAGTTAGGAGTTAGGAGTTAGGAGTTAGGAGTTAGGAGTTAGGAGTTAGGAGTTAGGAGTTAAGAGTTAAGAGTTAGGAGTTAGGAGTTAGGAGTTAGGAGTTAGGAGTTAGGAGTTAGGAGTTAAGAGTTAGGAG
>JBHJOU010000581.1:0-3390 GCA_050329355.1 Rivularia sp. (in: cyanobacteria) | reverse complement strand
TTAGAAAACTTAGTCGATGAATATTACGAAGCTCAAAATTTAGACCCCAAACGTTTAACAAAAATTAACGAAAGAATTACAAATTTAATTCTTCAAGAAAATTTACATTTAGATTTGCAGTTTAATCCTCAAAAAATAGAAAATCAAATCCAAAATAGTGTTTTTAGTAATATTCTGAATTACTTAGATGGTTATCTATGCGAATTAAAAGAAGCTCAAATTCGCGATGGGTTACATACATTTGGCAAGTGTCCCAAGGGAAGACAATTGAGGGATTTGATGATTGCGATCGCACGTTATCCGAATCGTCATCATTTGGGATTAACTAGGGCGATCGCCAAGGATTTAGGTTGGAATTTTGACCCCTTGACAGATAACCCCGCTCAAGCATTTATCAACGAAAGTACTGTACCTTGTCGAAATGTAGGTGATGCAATTGAACTTTTAGAAGAATACGCTGCTCGGATTGTTGAACAGGTAATAGAAAATTCTTTAAATAATAATTGTGTTATGCCCGCTCAAATCCAAACTCCTGAATCCCAAACTCAAATAGTTTTAAAATGGATTCGCTCAAATCTTTTACCTTCATTAGAGCAAACCGATTTAGAAATTAAAAATTTGTTAAGAGGACTTGACGGTAGATACGTTAAAAGCGCACCTTCCGGTTCACCTACACGGGGTCGTCCGGAAGTTCTACCTACAGGTAATAACTTTTACTCAGTTGATATTCGTGCTATTCCTACAGAATCAGCTTGGGATGTAGGTAGAAAAGCCGCAGAAACTTTAATCGAAACATATACCCAGGAGAATGGGGAGTATCCGAAAACACTAGCTTTGTCAGTGTGGGGAACAGCTACAATGCGAACAGGGGGTGATGATATCGCTCAAGCCTTAGCTTTATTAGGAGTACAGCCAGTATGGGATGGTGCTTCTCGTAGAGTGGTGGATTTTGACATTTTACCGATATCAATTTTACAACGTCCCCGCGTGGATGTGACCCTGAGAATATCTGGTTTCTTTCGGGATGCTTTTCCCAACTTAATCGAACTGTTTGATCGAGCAGTAATAGCAGTAGCAGCCTTAGATGAATCCCCAGAGTATAATCCCTTAGCTGCACAAGTAAGCTCTGAAACAGAACTTTGGATGAAACAAGGATTAAATAAAGATGCCGCACAAACGCGATCGCAGTATCGGATTTTTGGTAGTAAGGGAGGAGCTTATGGTGCAGGTTTACAAGGATTGATTGAATCTCAAAATTGGCATACAGATCAAGATTTAGCGCGTGCTTACATGAACTGGAGCTGCTATGCTTACACAGGTAAGGGCTTTTGTAAAGCAGCACCCGAAGCATTCGAGCAACGTCTAGTAAAAATGCAAGTTGTACTGCACAATCAAGATAATCGCGAACACGATTTACTAGATTCCGATGATTATTACCAGTTTCAGGGTGGTCTAACAGTAGCAGTGCGATCGTTAACAGGAAAAAATCCCCAAACATATTTTGGCGATAATTCCAAAAGCTTTCAACCGCGAGTCCGCAAGCTTCAACAAGAAATAGCCAGGGTGTATCGTTCGCGAGTTGTCAATCCCAAATGGATTGAAGGAGTGATGCGTCACGGTTATAAAGGTGCATTTGAAATCGCGGCGACAGTAGATTATTTATTTGCTTACGATGCTACTGCCAACTGTGTCGAAAACCATATGTATCAGGGAATTGCTCAAGCTTATCTTTTTGAGCCAAATGTCTGTGAATTCATCGAGAACAACAATCCTCATGCTCTGCGTGATATTGCTGAAAGATTATTAGAAGCATACCAGCGCGGTTTATGGCAGGATGTAAATATATCAACAATAGATAATTTACGAAACCTGGTTCACCAAGCAGAAGCAGCAATTGAAGACAAATCGGTTGTGTAAGAGAAAAATATGGAAAATCTTGCGTATTTACACTTAGCTGGAGTTTATGAAGACCCCTCAACCAGTGAATTGGTTTACCATTCTTCCTGGTTGAAAAACTCACAAACTCCAGATTTGAAACGTTTTTCGAGTAAAGCTTGGGGGTATATGTTACCTCTAGTTTTGACTATCTCCATTCTTAGTATTGCCAGTAGCGCTTTCGCACTGCAAAAGGGAGATAGAGGTCCATCTGTAAGAAATTTACAACAAGATTTGAAAAGGGCTGGTTTTTATCAAGCTCCAGTCACTCAAGTATACGATGTGAAAACAGAAGATGCTGTGAAGCGCTTTCAAAAAGCTGCTAGCATCGGCGTTGATGGTGTAGCCGGACCTGCTACGCTACAACAATTAGAAGGTTGGCGTGCGGCTGTAACAGTAAATACTAATAGAGTAGCGACCGAAAAGCCTGTTGCGACAACACAACAAAGGGAATTACCAAAACCCTCTCCCAAGATTGCTACCAATACTACTAAGCGCCGCAATCCCAACTTGTTAGTTAAAGGTGATGAAGGTGAAGCCATTAAAGCTTTACAAGAAAGGCTGCGAGTATCGGGATTTTATTACGGTAATTCGACGGGTATATTCGGACCGATTACCGAAGATGCCGTGAAACGCTTCCAAAGAGCTTATGGTTTGGATGTTGACGGTATCGTAGGAGCAGAAACCTTAACTAAGTTACCACCAATCGGTGTTGGTTATGGGGATGAAGAAGCTCCTCAAGCTATGACTATCGCTGCAACCAGACAAAATAAAGAATTTATTGGGTTAGGCGATCGCGGTGAACCTGTACGAATCTTGCAAGCACAATTAATCAAAGCCGGATATTTGCAGGGAGAACCAAACGGTTATTTCGGTCCTTATACTGCTGATGCAGTGAAGCGATTCCAAAATAGCAATTATTTAGCAGCTAGCGGTATTGCTGGACCGACTACTCGCGGTAAATTGTATCGAACAGTAAATGATGCCGAAAAAGCTGAGTTTAATGTCTTGGAAATACAAAGACGCTTGCAAGCACGGGGCTTCTATAAGGGTTCTTTGAACGGAGTAATGAATAAAGATACTCAAAACGCCATTAAACAGGCTCAGGAGTTTTACGGCGTTAGCTTAAAGGATGTGAAAAACGGACGTTTTTAGCATCCGTTTAGTCGTAGGTGAGCCAGTAAAACAACTGCTCACCTTTTTGCAATCAACACATCCGATAAAACTACTCAAATGTAGAATACTCCCAGATGTTACAAAGGCATTAATGCCCGCTGGCACTTGGGACATACTCCGTGAATAGTCAATTGACAGTCAAGAAGATGATAACCATCTTTTTGAGAAGTTTTTAACCCAATTTTTAAGATTGAGTCGTTTTTGAACTCGGTTGTCGTGTTACACCTCACACAAATTAAATGATGGTGATGGTGGGGATAAGGTTGGTTCAGTTCATAA
>JBHJOU010000030.1:0-6139 GCA_050329355.1 Rivularia sp. (in: cyanobacteria) | reverse complement strand
TCTCATGGTGCTGTATTACAACGTCAAATGAAATTTCGCGAGTTAGCAATTACCGATAGTTTATCAGGATTTGCGCGTTTTGGTGGTGCGGTAATTTGCGCTTCTATGGGTGGTGGAGTATGGGCTTTTGCAGTTGCAGAAATTGCCATGTCATTAGTTGATGCTTTATGTAAACGTTATTTTAGTCAATATAATTTTGAATATAATTTCAAACCAGATTCAGAAGCTATCCGCGAAGTACGTGCTTATATTAGTAGTTTAATTGGGATTAATTTAGCCGTTTATGCTAACACTAATTCTGATAATTTAATTATTGGTAGATTAATTGGTGCAAAATCTTTGGGTTACTACAATATGGCTTATCAATTAGCTATGTTACCAACATTTGCTCTCTCCCAAATTAATCGAGTTAACTTTTCAGTATTATCGCAACGAGACAACGAAGGTAGAAAAACTTATCTTTGTCGAATGTTGGAAATCTATGCTGTATTGTATGCTGCTATCTACGGTATAGGCTTTATTATCGCACCTTGGATTATTCCCTTAGTATATGGTGAGCAATGGAAACCAGCGGTAAACATCTTTCAAATAGTCATGATTTTTGCATATGCTAGAGGTTTCATGTCGATTCTTGGTACAGCTTTGAATGCTATAGATAAGCCAAATATTAATGCTGCAATTAATTGGGTTTTGGTTCCCCTTTCCATTCCAGCTTTCTTTCTCGGAGCTTATTGGGGAGGAGTTACAGGAGTTGCGATCGCAGTTGCCTTAGTGATGGGTGTTGGTGCGAGTATTTGGTTTTGGTTTGCCATGAGTCGTGCTGCAAAATGGAATATTGCGGAGTTATTTAAGCCAATCATTCTACCAACTTTAACTATTATAGTCGCGCTGATTGCTGTTATCAATCTTCCCTTTTCTGCATCTTTAAAAATTTATATCCAGCCAGTTTTACTAATTGTAATTTATATGATTGGACTATCAATTTTTTCTGCGGGTAGAATCCCTCGGTTATTAATTAATCTAGTTAAACGTTCTTTAAATATGGCTTAAATAATTATATTAATTAGATATATTTTTTAACGCAAAGGAACGCAAAGTTATACGCAAAGGAACGCAGAGTTTTTCTGTGGTAAGAAGTCGGATTTTTATGATTGTTTTGTGTAATTACAAGTATTTATGGTAAAAACCCGACTTCTATGATTAAATAAATATTTCCAATTAACTAATATGAAAGAGCAGATAAAAGTCCCCTTGAATTCTCAAATGTCGGACAGACTTTTTTTCTTAGAATTTCTCAAAGCAATAAGTATTACTGCGGTAGTTTCATACCATGCAATCTTTTTACCTCGCTCTACTTTTATCGCAAGTAATGGAATTTTAGAAATTTTATTTGCTCCTTTAAGATTCTGCGTTCCAGTTTTTCTGACTATTTCTTTTTTACTTTTTGAACGTCAAATTTCTCAATCTCCAACACAACCAAAATTACCTTTATTGCAAAAAAGATTAATTCGTTTGGGAATTCCAACTCTATTTTGGTTCGGAATTGCAGCATTATTAAAAGCTATAAATGGAAACTCTTTTACAGAAATTATCAATGCAATATTAACAGGAGAAATATTTACAGGTGCTTATTATTTACTCATAGTTTTCCAATTAATACCGATTTTTTTCTTAACTCGCAATTGGTTAAATCGACAAAAAAATATTTTGATTACTATTGCAATTCAAGGATTAGTTTATTCATTTGTTTATGCTACTATCTGCGGTTTATTTGGAAATCCGGTATTAGAATTTTTAATCAAAATGGAACGTCCTTTAATTATTTATTGGTTTGTTTATATCGCTCTAGGAATATTTTTATACAAAAATTTATCTTGGATAGAAAATAAATCTAGTTCTCTAAGTCAAACTAATAAAATCCTGATTTTATGCTTGACTGCCGCAATCATGATCATAGAGTATACAATCTTAACTTTAGTTTTAAAAAACTCTCTTCGTCCTTTCGATTATGCTACATTTTCGTCCATTTTCAGCATACCAGCAATGTTTATCTGTTTTGCATCTATCACAGAAAAAAACTTGCCATCACCTGTTATTAAATTAATTAAATTACTATCAAAATACAGCTTAGGAATTTTTTGTATAAATGGTATTTTAGCGCAAATATTTTTGTCAATTGGAACCAAATTATTCAGTCAAACTAACTTCAACCTAACTCAAATAATTATAATTAAAATTATCGGTTGGATAATATTACTTACAATTTCATTATTATTATCAATAGTACTAAAAAGATTGGGATTAAAAAAAGTTGTTAGTTAAATTTATGATAACTGTTTACTGTTTACTGTTTACTGATAACTGTTTACTGATAACTGATAACTGATAACTGTTTACTGTTTACTGATAACTGTTTACTGATAACTGATAACTGATAACTGATAACTGTTTACTGATTACCCTCCTCCGACAATAGTAACAATTTCCAAACGGTCATTTTGTTTAATTTTAGTTTGTTCCCAATATTGACGATGCAAAATTTCGCCGTTATACTCGACAGCAACTAGACGGGGATTATAACCTAATTCTATGAGTAAATCGGGCAAAAAAGTTTCTTGGGAAAAGTTGCGGATTTCTCCATTTACTTGTAACTCAAGATTCATAAACTTTTAACTTATTATCTACTGTTTGAGGACGATGTAATTGTGATAAAAAATATTGCGTTACTAAAGTTGGTTGCTCTGCTTCCATAATGCTTCGTACTACTGCGACACGATTTGCTCCAACTCCAACTACATCATTAAGATTATTCGGATCTATTCCACCAATTGCAAACCAGGGTATTGGACAATTTTTCGCCGCATAGTTAATATATTGTAATCCAACGGCTGGCTTACCTTCTTTAGTTGGAGTTTGGTAAATTGGCCCGACACCAACATAATCGGCACCTTCGGTAATTGCCCGTTGCATTTCATCTGAATTTGTGGTAGAGCGACCGATTAACTTATGAGGACCTAGTAAATCACGGGCTAGAGATATAGGCATATCCTGTTGTCCCAAATGCACACCATCAGCATCTACTGCTAAAGCCAAGTCTATACGGTCGTTAACCAAAAATAAAGCATCATAAGCGTGACACAACTGACAAAGCTTCCTAGCTTCTTCCAAACGAACGGTATCTGAAACTGTCTTCTCGCGATACTGTACTAGTGTTAATCCACCTTTAAGAGCAGCTTCTACAGTTTCCACTAAATTTTCCCTTGGGGAGGTGACCAAATACAAACGCGATCGCAAAAGTTGTTGATATCGAGTAAAGCCCATCAAATTACTTTCGAGAGTATAAACTCGATAACGGATTTGCTTAAAAGCTTTACCCATACCGGAACTATAAAGCTTACCGTATTCTTCAATTACCCTTAAAGCTTCTTGTACTCGACAAAAGTTAGCTTGTAACACCGATTTAACACTTTCACGCTGTTCTTCTTGGGGATGACTTAGTTCTGTACCTGTATCACCTGAAGTATTCCTGGCTGCTCTTAATTCAGCACTATGCCATAATCCTACCTCTTGCCGTAAATGCTTACACTCCCGAGTCAAATCGCTATTATTCAAGCCAAAGCGACACCATTCTTCAATAATTCGCAAACCTTCACGAGTACGATCTAAATTCGCGTCTAAAATCCGTAGCACAACTTGTTGCACTTGTTCCTTTTGGCTGTATGGCTCGACCATTACAACAACCCCATTATTGTCTTCATCGTAACAGTCAGCCTGGTTCATGTTCCTAATGTTGTGTTCATCGTTGATTTTTGTACTAAATTGCTTTTTATTAAAAGTAGCAATTATGGGTCATCTCATTTTGGATTAGCGATTTTAGATTTTGAATTGAGTATTGGATTTGATTTACATTTCCTAAAGTATTAAAATATACTTTGTATTCTCATTGAAAATCTCAAATCTCAAATCAATCAAAAATATCAATTTCTCAACAGTCCATTCAATAATTTTACTGAGATTATAATTATCCTCCCATAGGAGGGTATAAAAACGTCACTTTGGATATAAGGAGTGTCAAAAAAGTGATTAACCACCCTAATTCATCTCGGCTAAACAAGGCTCATGTTCTGTCAAAGCAGATTTTTAAAGCCTTAAAATCATTTTCCTATCTCGAATCTTGTATGCGTACATCTTCTATATCTTCTGTTTTATTTTTAACTGTAAGTTTAACTGCATTCACTACGGCTTTACTGAACGTTAACTCTAATATTGCCACTGCCCAAACATCGTCCATGTCCAAGGGCGAAACCCTCAGTGAGAATTCAATTTCTCAGGTTAATGTACTGTTTGTCAACCCAAGTATCGGAAATGACACAAGCACAAATGGTAGTGAAAGCGCTCCCTTAAAAACGATTACTCAAGCGTTGAAAATCGCCAAAGACAATACCATAATTAGACTTGCCAAAGGTACTTACAGCGCCCAAGAGGGAGAACAATTTCCCTTAATCATCAAATCCGGCATTGTTCTTGAAGGAGATATTCGTACCCAAGGTAAAGATATCATTATTCAAGGGGGTGGGGAATATCTCAGTCGTTTCTACGGCAGTAAAAACGTGGCGATTGTTGCTACTGACAACGCAAAATTAACTGGTGTTACCGTAACAAACTCTAATCTTCGGGGTTACGGGATGTGGATTGAATCAAGTCAGCCTGTAGTGGAAGCAAATACCTTTACTGGTTCTACACAAGATGGAATTGCAGTCACAGGTAACGCTGCACCCCAAATTAACAATAATTATTTTTACAGCAACGGTGCCAATGGAATTACAATTTCGGGAACATCTCAAGCCCAAATCCAGCAAAATACTTTTCAAAATACCGGCTTTGGCATAAACATTGCCCAGGATGCATCTCCTCAAATCATCGGTAACAAAATTTCACATAATCGAACTGGTGTTGTAATCCAAGCTTCATCTAGCCCAGTTTTGCGAAACAATTCGATCTTCAACAACAAAGAAGACGGTTTGGTTGTAATTGCTAAAGCAACACCAGATGTAGGTAATTCATCCAATCCGGGTGGGAATGAATTCAGTTCCAATGGGCGCTATGATATTAATGCCGAAGCTGCCACACAACAAGTTTCTGCTTACGGCAATAATTTAGCGAGTAACCGCATTGCTGGAAAAGTAGACATAACAGCCGCCGCAGCCCCCGTAAAAGCTGCAATTTCCCCAATTAGCAGAACCACTCCAAGATTACTCAAACCTCTGTTACCCCGCGAAAATACCCCTACACCCAGCACAGATGAAGAACAGCAATTAAATTACGTGGAAGTGCAGCCAGATACAATCGAATTCACCGCACCCGAAGCAAATACATCCTCATCATTACCAGTACTACAACCAGCCCCTAGAGGAGAATCAGCCCTTTTACCCGTACCAAGCAATCAAATTCCTGTAAGTAATAATGGCAACACAACTATGCCAGCACCTAGAGTTCCCCAAAATATACCTCAAAAGCAAGCAAGAACAACACAAACAGCTTTGCGCTATCGGGTAATAGTCGAAGCAGTATCGACAAGACAGCAGGAATTAGTAAAATTCATTGTCTCTGACGCATTCCGTACCAGCCGAGGAGGAAAACAAGTTATGCAAGCAGGAATATTTAGCGATCGCAATAAAGCCAACAACTTAGTCAGACAATTCAAAAACAACGGATTGAAAGCTGAAATAATTAGGGAATAGGGAACAGTTGACAGTTAGGAGTTAGGAGTTTGGAGTTTGGAGTTTGGAGTTTGGAGTTTGGAGTTTGGAGTTTGGAGTTTGGAGTTTGGAGTTAGAATTTATAACTGATAACTGTTTACTGATAACTGTTTACTGATAACTGTTTACTGATTACTCCCCATTGCTTGTTGCTGCTTTTAATAAAGTAAACCAAAATCGAGAACCTCCATTTTCACGAGGGGTAAAACCAATTTCTCCTCCCCAACGCTCTACTGTAATTTTGCAAAAATAAAGTCCTAGTCCAGATTTACCAGATTTTTTTTTACCTTGAGTAAACTTTTGAAATAAAGTATCGGCAATTTCTGCTGGAACACCACTTCCTTGATCTTCTACACTCACAAGAATATAATCTTCTTGTT
>JBHJOU010000424.1:0-2715 GCA_050329355.1 Rivularia sp. (in: cyanobacteria) | reverse complement strand
AACTCTCGTTGTGTAATACAACTAATAATTTGACGTGCTAATTGTGGATTGTTTTCAAACTCTGTTGGTGAAACTTCTTTTTTCAGACAAAATTTTGACCAACTTTTCAAAGTTGCTGGTTTAACTTGCCATTCGCTGTAATATCCATCATTTACAGAACCTGTTTTTGGTGCAGCCAATCGTAATGCTTCTACCATTCTTGCAACTTGATTATCGAGCGATCGCGGTTGTGCTTGTACGCTCAAAGGTAGCAGCCCTAAAGTCACAATTACACCACTGAGTAGAAATTTCATGACTATTTATTGTAGACAAACACGGATAAGCATACAACATTTATTTGTTTTATTTGATGTCGTGATGTGTTTTTGGTAGTCTGGTATGTCGTATTCAAATAGAATTAGGTATAAGATTTTTTCAGTGCGCGTAGATGGTTTTCGGTAAATTTAATATTACATTTATTACAGAAAAATCAAACTCCGCATTATTCGAGCCTGGGTTTGGAAGCAATCGGGGTATCTGCTGTTTGAAGTCCGAGGAAGACTGCTAGCTATAAAGCTTGTAGTAGAAGTCAGAATTATTCTCATGTCTACTATCAACCCCTAACTGTAAGGATTATTTGAATCATGAATAGATTTAAGTTCGGTGTTTCCTTGTTCGGAATTACCGCTGCTGCAATGGTAGCAAATTCCGTGACTCTAAAAGCGTTTGCGACTGAAGTACCAACAGAAGCAGTCGATCAACAAACCAGTGCTACACAAATTCAGCAAGAATTGGAAGCTATTTCCTACAGTGCTGCTGATTTAGCTCCCGAAATGGACTTATCTGACAACTTAATTGCTCAAAGAACTGTAGATCCAGTTCAATTCTGTAAAGACTATCCCTTGAATTCAGCTTGTATTGATAAAAAATCATCAGAAGAAGCACAGGGAGAAGTAGAAGCATCTCAACCAGTGGAAGAAGAAACCAAAAAGGCTAAAACCAGTGGTTGGGGTATTACTCCGGAAATTGGTACTACAGGTATAGGAGCATCGGTAACAAAGTCAGTTTCACCGAATGTAAATGCAAGAGTCGGTTTGAATGCGTTTAAATATGGTGCAGATTTTGAAGAACAAGATGTCAAATACGAAGCTGACTTGAATCTGTTCAACGTTTCTACTTTAGTTGATTACCATCCGTTTAAAAAATCTGGTTTTCGTTTAACCGGAGGCTTGGTATTTAACAATAATAATGTCTCTGGAAGTGCGAAACCCGAGAGCAACCAAACATACGAATATAACGGTACAACTTACACAACCGACCAAATAAAATCAGTTGATGCCAAAGTTTCTTTACCTAACAAAGTTGCACCATACTTGGGCATTGGTTGGGGTAACGCTGTTAAACCAGGAAACCGCTTTGCATTCTCATTGAATTTAGGTGTGATGTTTACAGGTTCTCCTAACTTCAATTTGAGTGCTGATATCGATCCAAGTGTTGATGAAACAACCCGTCAACAAATTAAGAGCGATATTGAAGCTGAAAGGAAAAAGATAGAGGATGACATCAATGGAATTGGTGTTTATCCTGTTATTTCTATTGGTGCTTCTTATCATTTTTAATTGTTTGGGAATTGTCAAAGCTAGTTTTCACGTTGTGTAGGTAGAAATATACTACATTAATCCTTGAATTATTAAAGAAAAGCCTGCCTTGTGGTAGGCTTTTTTTGTTTTTGAATTGGGTTTTTCTGCAAAGCAATCGCCAAGTATCTTGCCAGTCGCGTCTATCTGATGAGTATTGCGATCGATTAAGTAGGTGGGTAGAAAAATTTATAGTTATGACAAGGGAGTAGTTCGTTCGGGATTAGAAATAAGTCCTTGAGAAGGGCTTATATTTTGTTACATAATAATATTTATTTGTGCCTACTTACTTACTTATTTGTTTTACTTGATTATGTCGTGATGTTGGGTTTCACAATGTTCCACCCAACCTACAAACTGTTTGAAGCTAGAATCCCCGTGCGTTCACGCCGGGGAGTATGTCAAGATTCCATCTATCAAAAATCATAGGCGATGTTTCTAACAATTGCTTTCTTCGACGTTATTGTCATCAATTTGAGATTGCGATCGCTATATGAAGGTGTTGTATTTAAAGCAGAAGAATAACTAAGCCTATAGGTTGCCGAATGTAGTTATTACGATGCTTTTATTCAATTAGATGTATGTATAAATACAGTAAAATTATAATTATTGCAAAATATTGTTAATAATGTACTAAATATACACAATTTTATTGCAAATTATGATTAGATTAAGAACTGTGGATGGTTTTTTGCAGTTACATAGGTTTTCTAGAGTATGGTGAAACCTGCCACGAATCGGTGAAAACCATTAATTACAAAACCATTCAACCCTAAGTTAACAAAACAGAAGGCAGAATTTATTAGATTAATTACAAAAGGCTGAATATGGACAAACACGACTTTTTATACCCTCGCCGCTTCTACCGGGGAGATTTGCAACCAAAGAATGTAGTCTTTAATGCTAATTTACAGGAATTTTCTCAAACTGTAGAATATATTGCTAACTTGCAGACTGGCGGAAAAATATCTGCTGAATTAGCATATCAGCAAATCAGAGCAGCTTATAAACGCTTAAAGCATTCTAAAAAGCAGCTAGAAATTAGTAATAGTTCTCAACAAGATATTTAGTATTATTAAAACTTGATAGTTTAATAAAT
>JBHJOU010000259.1:0-16875 GCA_050329355.1 Rivularia sp. (in: cyanobacteria) | reverse complement strand
GAGTTAGGAGTTGTTAAAGCTAAACTTCTGTGAACTTTCCCAGGTCAAAGTTTACACGGATATTAGTTAAATTGCACCGTGCTACTTAATAAAAAATATTGGAATTATTTGATTTAAATTTATTAGATTATTCAAAAAATGGTATTTTGCTATAGATATAAATAAAGTTTACAACAAACCAATTGATTATTTCTTTGTGCTGGAAAAAATATTGTTAAATACCTTATGCACTATTTACAAAGTAAATTCAGCAACATTATCTTGATCAACTTCTGTATTTGCGCCTAATTTAGTAGGTTGAAATTCTGAATCATGAATTATCTTGCCTAAAGTAATTTGGGGATTTTGATGCAAAATATTCAATATACTGATAAAGTCGCGAACAATTTCGCCAGGAGTAAGTAAAGCTTCAGCCCCTAAACGATTAATAATTTCTTGGACAAATTCTTTTAACTCGTTGTTAGTCAAAGCTTTTTTATAATTGTAGTTAAGAGCGTGAATATCAGCTAAATTCTCTAATAATTTTAAAACTTCTGATTCACTTAAAGGATTCAATTTCATTACAGGACCGTTAAATTCTTGTACTCCTGCTTTGGCGACAAAACGACTTTCTTTAGTACGTCTTCGCCAAGCTGAATCAGAAAATAAACCACGATTGGGGTCTTCTAAAAACTTTACAGTTCCGCCAATAAGTACGCCTAAATGTTCGGCTTTACACTGCATTGTATCGTTGAAAATTCCTAACAGTCTGTTATAGTTTTTCTCGCGACTGACTGTAGGTGAAATCTGATATAAATGCACCGCTTCATCTAACAAAACTAAAAGTCCTTTATAGCCAATTTCAGCAACAAATTTTGCCCATAACTTTAGGTAGTCATACCAACTTTCATCATCAATAATTACTCGTACTCCTAAAGCCGTTCTGGCTTCAGTTTTGGTATTAAATTCTCCTCTTAACCACCGCAATGCAGCATTTTTTAAATCATCATCATCCAAACGATAGCCTCTCCAATAAGCAACAATTACGCTACCAAAATCAAACCCGTGGACTAAATCTTCGATATACTGAACTACTTCTCTAATTTTGGTTTCTACTGTATCGTCAAAACCTTGATCATTTGGACGCATCTCAGTTTCTTTAACTACTTCCTGCTGGATTTTATTAATCCATCCTTCCAAAATGGAAACCAAAGCACCACCATCAGGACGAGTTTTTGTTGCTAGACGACTCATTAATTCTCGATAAGTAGCCAAACCTTCATTATTAGTTCCTGCTAATCGTCTTTTATCAGATAAATCGGCATCAGTAACAACAAAACCCAATTCCATGGCTCGATTACGAATAAGTTGCAGTATAAAACTTTTACCGGAACCATAATTACCAATTACAAATCGAAATGCTGCAACTCCTTCTGCAACATCTTCGATGTTTTGTAACAGGCTATTTAATTCTTTTTCTCTACCTACAGCTATATGTTCTAATCCAACTCTGGGTACTACCCCCGCACCTAAAGAGTTTATCAAAGCTGTAGATACTTTTTTAGATATTTTTGGCTTTGTCATTCGATTTTGGATTTGGGATTATTGATACATTCGCTTCGCTCAGTACAAGCTTTGGATTTTGGGAATTTTGAATTATTCCCATAATTTTATGCTGCTAGCTACTATAGCGGTTTTCACTTGGTTTTACCTCACCCCTTCCCCTCTCCTTAACAAGGAGAGGGGTGCCCGGAGGGTGGGGTGAGGTTTTAGTGTATTGGACTCAAGTGAAATCTGTTACTGTATAACACATCGCTAGTAGTAAATTCAAAATATTGGAAATATCGCAATACACTCCCTCTCTACATTATTTATCTGTTTCAAGATTAATCTAAAACCGGATGAATTGAAAAATGATTTTTAATAATTAAAATAATTTCAGCAATCTTAATTAGATGAAGCGTGTTTATTTTTTATTTGTTCGGACATCGCAATTAATTGTTTAATGTTTTGCTGATATTCTTGATAAATTTGAGGAATATCATCAGCAGTTGCAATTATTAATTCACCAATGGCATCTTTCGCACGTCCGTTGATGGCATCAATTAATAAGTTTGGCATTGTAATATTTTCTTCGGCTATCTTTTTAATCACAGAATTAGGGTTATCTTGTTCTAATACTGCTTTTAATACCTCAATTTCATGTAATGGTAAGTTGTGTAGCAAATCCGTCCATTCTTCAGCTAATTCTGATGATATATTCTTTACTGTCTCTTCTGGCTCAATGGAAATCGTTTCAACTAAATCAGCAAAAGGAAATTCTTGTGTTTCTGAGTTTCCTACTTCCATGAAAGATGGCTGCTGATTCAAATTTTCTAATTGTTGCAGTAATTCCCAAACTTGATTTTGTAACAAGTCTCTTTCTTCTTGAAGTAATGAAGTTTGTCCTTGTAATTGTTCTAAAATATTTTTTACTTCTACTTTTTGGCTTTTTAATAACTTTAATTGATTCTCTAATCTTTGTTGTTGCTTGTTATTACTCAATAATACTTCTTTTTGCTTTTTCTCTTCACTTTCTAATTCTTGAAGCTGCACTCGTAATTCATATAGTTTCTCTTCTAACTGCGGTTTGAGTCTCGATAGTAAAGTTAAATTATTTTCTAATTCTTCCTTTTCTTGAAGAAGTTCGCCAATTGTACCGTGCAATTGGGTGATTTCAGCTTTCGAGACATTACAATTTAACTCCAAACGCCGTTTTTCTGCTGAAATATTCGCAAAAGAGTTATTTGCTTCTTCTTTCAATTTCTCGATATTTTTGATTTCATTCTGTAGATAGATGACTTCCGACTCTAATTGTTTTTTCTGAAGCGCAAAAGTGCTTAATTCTCGATTTACCGAATCTCTTTGATTACGGCGATCGCCAATTTGGTTTTGTAGTTGATTTGACTCAGTAATTAAATTCCGACGATGACTTTCTAATTGAGCAACTTCTACTGTCATACCATGTTGGATATTTTCCAGTTCTTTGATTCGTTTGACAAAAGAATCTAAAACTAATAATTCATAATTTCTACGTCGTTTATCTACGATAAATGTCGCCGTATATGTAGCAAGTATAGTTATGATGCCCGTAAAAATCGCACTATAAAAATTCCAGGTGAAGACTAAAGTTAACCCAAAACTCACCCCGAAGGCAACTATACCTATAATAAATCGATTGCTGACCATAGAGTCGTGCATATTGCTTGTTTTTAGCATAATTCATTTATCAAAATATGTTGCCGCTGTATCACTACTCACATTCGGATTTTAAGAACCCCGATGTAATTGTTTTACTAATACAACTTCAATATGAGTATAAAAATTTAACTAATAAGTCAATATATCTACCTAAAAAGATTATTCCAAAAATCGGGATTTGTTCGTTCGGGAAGCTAAGCTACCTGTTATTTTTAGTTTTCATGTTCAGCAATTGTTTTTTCTGCTTTTAAAAAATCTACAAATTGTCTTGCAGTTCTTCCGGAACGTCCATTATGACGAGTTGCCCATTGCAAAGCTTGATGTTTTAGTTCTTCTGTACTAATTTCGATTTTAGATAGTTGTATCAGATGTTGAACAATTTGTAAATAAGCATTTTGGGAAGCAGGTTCAAAAGTTAAAGTCAAACCAAAGCGATCGCTAAATGAAAGCTTTTCCTGTACGGTATCCCAAGCGTTGACTTCATCGGAATCTTTGGGTTGGGGTCTGTCGGCAAAAAACTCCCGAATTAAGTGACGACGATTTGAAGTTGCGTAAACTACCACATTTTGCGATCGCGCTGTTAAACTTCCTTCTAAGACGACTTTGAATGCTTTGAAAGTGTCGTCGGAATCTTCAAAGGATAAGTCATCAACAAAGATGATAAATTTTTGTGGTTTATTCCATAAAAGCTCGACAATTTGTGGTAAGTCTTTTAATTCGGATTTGGCAACTTCTATCAAGCGTAAATTCAGGTGAGCGTATTCATTTAATAACGCTTTTACTAAGGAAGATTTTCCACTACCACGACTACCGTAAAGTAAAACGTGCAGCGCCAACTGTCCTGATAATAAAAATTCCGTATTTTTGACTAAAGCTTGTTTTTGAGATTCATAACCCACCAATTCGTTTAATTTTACTGGATCGGGATGGCGGATACCAATAAACTCACCCTGTTGCCAGCGCAAAGCTTTATACTCAGCAAAAATACCCGTACCGTAATTTCGATAAAATACTGTTAAATCTTCTACAGCGTCACGCCAATCTGGCAAAATTCTCAATTTCTCTATCAGTAGTAATTGTTCATTCGCCACTGTTTTCTGCTGTTCTACATACCATACAATTGGTAAAATAGGTAGATGGGCTACAGACTGCACCCATTCACTTAGACAAGCAACACTGCATTCATGGAAGCTTTGCAAAGCTTGTAAATCGTGTTTTGCTGCTGCAATTAAAGCCAGAGGTAAACTTTCTAATGCTAATTGGGCTTGAGTGCTGAAAGGATTTTCGTCTACTAAAATTTGACAAATCAAATATTCTTCCCAATTTTGATTATGAAGTGCCAAAGTCTTGAAAAAATAGCCGTAAGCTTGAAGACAATCCCGCGCTTCGGCATTGGGATACCGTATTGTTTGCAATAAATCAAGAAAGGCTTTACCTACTTCCCCTTCAAGTACAGATTGGTAAAGTAACAGAGAAGCTGCTTGACGCTGGAGAAATTGAACCTGGGCAATAATTGTTTGATTATTCATGAATTAGTTGACAGTTGACAGTTGACAGTTGACAGTTGTTCATTACCAATCTATAACCTTTAACATTTGACCTTTAACATTAAAAATTATTTCTATAATTATCAAAGTTTAAAGCCTCAAGCAATTCGCTGCGGAGATATTGTGTAGAAATGTTGCGACATCAGAAAAATATTTAAATATTTCGTTAAATGTTCTCTCAGAGAACTAAGGGTTTTACGTAGAATTTGAGTTGATTAAGATTGTTGATAGTTTGACAAAGTAATTATTTGACTACGAGTAAAGAAAAATAATTGTATTCTTCCGGAATTTATATAAAAGCTGTTGTACTGTGTGAGTGTTAGCTGTTGTAAGAGATAATTATATTAATGTTTGTTAATCTGCTGACTGTTCAAAAAAGGAATCTTGCGAAAAGAACAGCCATTAAAAGGTTAAAGCACAAATATCTATATTCGCGTAAGTAAAAATTTGAATTAATATTAAAGATTTCACCGTGTAATCAAAGTGAAACTTGAAGCAATAGTAAAGAACTAATTGGCATTTTGGCAGGTTTTTCTCAGTAAAATCCGATATGAATAGAGAGTACTCATCCTAATTTTGTTGAGATTCTCTGAAAAACGGGCTTCGTTGGGGAATGCTGTCATTATTCCAGCCAAAACCAAAAAAAGCTGATTTTAAAGGAATCTAAGGAAGTAAGACATAAATGAAATTTTCACTATCTTCTCAAAACGTTATCCAGTATCTGCAAGAAGCGGATCTGAGTAGCTCAGAAGATGGCGCAACCGCCGATGCAGATTTGCCACACAGTAGTAGCCGTAAGAATTTAAATATACTGGTTACTTTAGGTACAAATCGCAAGCTTTTGGTTAAACAAGAACTAGCCCAAGATGTTAATGGTATCCCCCATGAATTCTTTAACGAATGGCTGTTTCACCAATTGCTTGAATCTTTTCCAGTTCTCGGCAATACAAGTGCGTTATCTCCACAATTAGTACATTACGACGAAGAAAATTCAATTCTCGTACGTAACTACCTTTGGGAATACCGAGGGCTGGAAAGCTATTACAGACAGAATTTATACTTTCCTCCAGAGTTAGCAAGTTCGATTGGCAATACCTTAGCAGCACTGCATCGTGCCACTTTTAAACGTCAAAAGTACCGTGATTTTATGGCTACTGCTCCAGCTGGGCAGATTCGCTATCAGTATTTTAATCCGGCACAGGGCATAGATTTCCTTGAACCTGAGATTTTTGGCAAAGTCAGCACTACGGGGCTGGCGTTTTACTCTAGTTATCAGCGTGATGACATTTTAGAATCCGCGATCGCCGATTTAGCGTCTTCATTTAATCCTTGTTGTTTAACTCACAACGATTTAAAACTAGAAAACATTTTAGTACATTCTCGTTGGCAGCAGTTGGATAATCCAGAAGTTAAGTTGATTGATTGGGAAGCCTGTGCTTGGGGAGATCCTGCTTACGATTTAGGAATTCTGCTAGCGGGTTACTTGAAAATTTGGTTATCGAGTTTAGTAGTAGATTCGACTTTGGAGTTAGAGGAATCTTTGGAATTAGCGGCTATGCCGCTGGAGATTCTTCAACCTTCGATGTTGGCTTTAACTGAAGCTTATCTGAAAGCTTTCCCAATGATTTTAGAGTACCGTAAAGATTTTATCCAGTCGATTGTCAAGTTTGCTGGTTTAGCGCTGATAAATCAAATTCAGAGCCAGATTAAGAGCCAGCAAAACTTACATCATACTAGTTTAGTTACTTTGGAATTCGCCAAAAATATCTTAATCAGAACTTCCGAATATGTAATGGATATTTTTGGTAAATCCGAATTCCAAATTCTCAAACCTTTTCTACAATCTGCCAAAATTAATGCGGCTGAAAGGGAAAATAATTTAATTCCCCTTTACTACGAAAAAACCCGCTTGCGTGGATGTTAGTCAATTAACAGTTAACAGTTAACAGTTAACAGTAACGAATAATTACTGTTAACTTTTTTTCTTTTTACCGATAAATTAAAAAAATCATCATGATAACTTCTGATAAAAATTCTTTATCAAATACTTTCTTCAATATTGTTAGTAAAATAAAAATAGAATCTAACTTTTGCATTATTCATCCCGATTATCAACCTTTTGTTTTGCCTGCTTTGATGGTAGAAACATTGGAAAAAAGTTCCAAGGTATTACAAGACAAATACCTGACTTTATTACTGCGAAACTTTCTGTACGGTATTTATTACAATAACTCCTTACAAAGTGTATTAGCAGCAAATATTAGTAATCCCAACCTATTATTACATCAAGATTTAGAAAACAATTGTGTATTTGAAATCGATTGGCAATTTTATAATTTGTTACACGAACATAATCGCGGTACAGGTTATTGCGATCGCGATTGGCAGATATTACGAATTGAACCCGATGGAAGTTTGGCTGTAACTAAAGGTGGTTTGACATTACACGTCGAAGAAAATCATTTAGAATCAACCACTTATACTAATAGAATTAATGATTTAATTGCGATCCGATTACCAAAAAACCGTTTAAATAACGGCTTCTATTTAGCAGTTAGTAACTTAGGTCAAAAACACCAAAATGACTTATCAAATAACTTAAACTATTCAGGAAATACTAGTATATTTTTCAACTTAAATTCCAGAGGTACCATTGTATTAATGGACAGCATAACACAACAATTTAACGCTGCTGAAATACCCTTTAGTTTTCAAGTTCCCCATCATCCTTTAGGTTGCGATCGTTATGATTCGGGGATACTTAATTTTCAGCGTCAAGACTATCCGATTATACAAAAATTACTTCAAGATATTTACACAGAGCATCAATCTTATTTTCAATTAGAAACACCGTTATTTACTAAATTTTTAGCACCGGGATTAAGTTTAGCCGAGCAACCACTAGAAAAACCCCTTAACAAGCAGAGTTTCGGTGTAAATCGTTGTCAAATTCTCGCTAATGCTTTATTTACAGCATGGGAAAAAGATATTGATTCACCATCAGAAAAAGTAGACATCATTCATCAGCATTTTGCGTGTAAATTAGTTGATTTAGAACGTCCTTATCTTAATCCAAATTCTGATGATATTTATAATTGGTAATGGGTAATGGGTAATGGGTAATGGGAAATAATTTGATATTCCTAACTCCTAACCTTTAACATTTAACCTTTAACCTTTAACCTTTCTCAATGTCTTATACTTACAATCGCACAATTCACTTTCAAGATACCGATGCTGCTGGGGTTGTCTACTTTGCGAATGTTTTGAATATATGTCACGAAGCTTACGAAGCAGCTTTAGAATCATTAGGAATTGATATTAAGCAATTTTTTACAAATCCATCTACTGCTTTTCCCATCGTTCATGCTAATGTAGATTTCATGAGTCCGATGTATTGCGGTGATAAATTAGTCGTTAGTTTAACTGCTGCAAAAATCCGTGTTGAACAGTTTGAAATTGATTATCAAATTTATATAAATGATAAATTAGTTGCAAAAGCAATCACTCGTCATGTTTGTATTGATGCAACAAATAGACAAAAGAAAGGATTATCAGCAGAAATCGTCAAATGTTTGGAAAAGTTACGTTAATAGCAACACACGTTAATAATGTAGAGACGTAGCAGTGCTACGTCTCCGTCTCCTATATTTTAGTTTGCATTGATAATTCCGTAAAAACAGCTATTTCATAAAGCTTTTGACGATTGATTTTACCTTGAGAATTACGAGGTAATGAATCAACAGAAATCCAAAATTTGGGAATTTTATAATTACTAAGTTTTTCCTGAAGTAAAGCTTTAATATGATCATTTAAAATTGTGGAATTATTTGGCACATAAATAGCCGTTACGACTTGTCCCCAATGTGTATCGAACAAACCAATTACACACACATCAGCCACCATTCCAGTAGCTCTAATTGCCGCTTCAACTTCTGCGGGATAAACTTTTTCTCCACCAGTAATTATTTTGTCGCTATTTCTTCCGACAATATTTAAATATTCTTTTTCGTCTAAAAAACCTAAATCATCTATTTGCAAATAACTTTGTATTTCACCATTCAACGGATAGTAACCAAGAGCTAAAGACTCGGCTTGAATATTAATTTTACCGACTTGATTAATTTTTAAAAACTCTCCTTTCTCCCCAACAATTTGTACTTTTGCGTGGGGAAGAACTTTACCACAGCCAACTTTACCTTTGAGAAAATCATCTGGTTTTAAAGTAGCAATTTGGGAAGCAGTTTCTGTCATTCCATAGGTAGGGGCTAATCTGATATGATCAAATCTAGCTTTTTCTAATAATTCATTCCAAGGTGGCGCACCTCCTAAAAGCACAGTTTTAAATTTACTCAGCCATTGAGTTAAATCTGATTTTTGTAGTAAACGTTCCAACTGAGTAGGAACTAAAGATATAAAAAAATTCAAGTTATTAATTAGATTATTACTCCTATCCCAGTCTACTATTATTAATCTCTCTTTACCTCTTTCCTCTGTGTTCTCTGCGTCTCTGCGGTTTTCGTTTCCGTAATCTTCCAGCAGCAAGGGAGTAATATCGAATGTTTTCCTATTTTCAAGAGTTTTAAAAGCTAAAATAACTAACTTTCCACCAGTTATAAAACAGCGCATAAATTGCATTAAACCACTAACATGATATAGCGGCAATACACAGAAAGAATTGACTTTTTCTAATTGAAAATACTCTTGAAATCCTTTTACCGAAGCTGTCAAAGTATCCCAAGTATGTACGGCAAATTTGATTTTACCTCCAGAACCACCCGTGGGAATCATTATATGTGAAAATGAGGAATTGGGAATAGGTAATTGGGAATGGGTAATGGGTAATGGGGAATTGGTGTTAGGATTATCGATTTGTAGTGCGGGCATCTTGCCCGCTTTTTTATTAGTAAAATTATCTAAGGAGTAAGGTTTTTCTAGAAAGTAAGATTTTTCTAGGAAGTAAGATTTTTCTTGGGAGTAAGATGCCCCCACTACTCCCCAAATAATATCAGGTTTTATTAAATCAAATACTTGCTGCCATTCTTGTTTTCCCCAATTGGGATTGCACAGAAATACCTGACAATTTGCTTTACAAGCAGCTAACAAACCAGCTAAAAAACGCACTGGTTCACCTTCGGTTAAAATGATTTTTGGTAGAAAAGAATGTACTTGTTTAAAATGGATTATATCTAAATTGAATGTGTTGATTAACTGGGAAAATAAATGGCTATTTTCGCAAATTAAACAGTCATTACTTACAAAATATCTCAATTTTTCTTCCATAACTTTTGCAAACACACTTCCTCATCTTCGGCAAAATAATGATTTACACCAAAGCCTACTGCCCTTTTTTGATGCGATAATTCTACAGCTAATGATAATGCGGCTTTTCTTCCAATAGATGTTTCAAAAACCGATGAAAATACAGTATCAATTTGATGACTTAAACAAAATTGGCGTAACCGTGACGGGGAACCAATTATCCCGGCTTTGATCACAAAAATTTCTCGCCAACCTTTTTGATAACAGTTTTCAAGTTGTTTAATTGTCGCTACAGATTCATCTAAAGCTATTTTTGTGCTGTAACGACGACTCAACTCCAACATTTGTGAAAACTGATCTACAGAAAGTGGCTGCTCAATAAATTCGATTTCTAAATCAATATCATCGCATTTTTGCAGCCAAATCTCAGCATCGTCATAGCTCAATCCTCCATTCGCATCCAATCGCAGTTTTGTAAAAGCTGGTAATTTTCTAATTAGTAACTCAAAAATAGATAATTCCTCAGTGATGGAATAAACACCAATTTTCCATTTAAAAGTATTTGTACCATTTTCCCATAGTTCTTGCCATTGATTTAAAACAGCTTTTCCAGCAGGTAATAATCCGCTATAAGTCAAATTTTGAGAAAACACAGAAGTAGAATTATTTTGTATTACCATTTCTTGTGCTGATTCAAAGCCAAATTGACAAGCAGGTAATTTTTCCGGAATCGAAAAAATCTCTTGTTGAGTAATCTTTTGAGGTAATTTTTTGCAGAAATCAACCGCTTCTTCCAAAGTTTCCGAACCAAACCAGCTAATAGGAGCAATTTCTCCCCAACCCACTTTTCCCGTTTCATCACTTAGACAAAGAATAATTCCATCTCGATGTTTCCAAATACCATGAGCCGTATTTAAAGGAATAACGAATTTTCGACGATAAACATGAAATTCAAATTTGTAAAAAAGTTGACAGTTACCCATTACCAATTATTAATTACCAATTACCAATTACCCATTAGCAATTTCACAAAATAAAACCTAATCCTAATAGTAAACAACACCAAAATTGGACTGCGATCGCGATGAATTTGGAGTTACTAACTTTGGAGGGTTGATTGTGATATTCTCCGACATGATTGCACAACTGTAGAGCGAAAGGTAAACTTAATAAACTTAAAAGCGTCCATAAGGGGAAAAATCCGCAAAGTACAAATATGAATATCGACACATAAATACTACTAGTTAACCAATTTAAAACTTGAGAACCTGTTTGAGTTCCTAAACGAACAATAGGTGAAAGTTTACCTGCGGCTAAGTCTTCTTTGACTTGATGAAAGTGGGAACAAAACAATACTAAAGTTGTGGAAATACCAACGATTAACGAAGCAGCTAAACTCATCAAAGACCAACTTTGAGTTTGGCTATAATATGCTGCTGATACTCCCAAAGGACCAAAAGCGAAAAAGCAAAGGATTTCCCCTAAACCTTGGTATCCCAAACGAAAAGGAGGTCCTTGGTAAAGATAACCTAAAAAGCAACACAGTAAAATAATACCAATTACAGTCAGGTCTTTTTGCCACCAACTAATTGCTAATATTCCCAACAATCCTAGACTTAGAAAGCAATTTCCCAGCCAAAATATTAATTGTTTATTGCCTGTTAAACTCACTAGAGAATGAGGTTTATTAATGTCAATTCCCGTATCAGAATCAAACACATCATTACTGAAATTTTCCCAGACAAGAATCAAAATAGCAGCAGCTAAAAACGTGCAAAAAACTGCTGCATGAAGCACCTTTGTTTCAGCAAAAGCAACAGCAGTTCCTACCCAAATGGGCATAATCGCAACACTGTACATTGGCGGTTTTATCGCCGCCATCCATAACTTTTTATTGGGATATAAAATCAGCTTTGTAGTCATCACTCGCAATCAATAAAATTGCCAAATTGTCTATCAACACAAAGTAGCAAGCCTGTTCATCATAGCCTCTGCTTTACCAGTAACCTCTGTTTACTACATCCCTTACCTAACAGGGCTGTATTTAGAGCCAGAGCTACTGTAAAATCTACAAACGCTCAAAGTTAAGGAGGTTTTTAACATCACCGTTGATGTGTCTCCTCAACTAGCTGGTAAAACTGCATCTGAATGTGCTACCTGTAGAAATACGACCACGATTCATGATGCTTTAGGAAGAGAACTTCAAAAAAATTTACTATTTGTAGAAATATGACAGTTTCACCATGTTCTGCCGAGTTTTTTGTATATAATAATGGACTATACCAATTTATTGCAAATAATCGAGCATTTTGCATTAAGAATAGTTGCGCGCAAATAGTTAGTATTACTTTAGAAATTGACTCGGTAGACCCTTTGATTGTCTTCCAGAAATTATCCAAATCTAATCAGCTTAATTTCTATTGGGAAAATCCCAGCAAAAAAGAGGCGATCGCGGCTCTTGACGCGGTAACAAAATGTCAATTTGCAGGTAAAGAACGTTTTTCTCAAGCTGAGAACTTTATCAAAGATTGTTTAAATAAATTAGTTAGTTTTTGCAACACAAACCATTCTTTAAGCAAACCCCTATTTTTCTGTAGCTTTAGTTTTTTTGAAACCTGTTTTCAGCAAGATTATCCTTTTTCTGCGGCTACGGTTTTTTTACCAAAATGGCAAATTACTCGTAAAAATGACCGCTGTATATTAATAGCAAATATTTTAGTGAATGCGGATTTAAATATAGAAGAAACTTTAGAATATTTGTGGCAGAAAGTTACAGCTATCAACAAATTAAAATCCGATTTTCTTAATGTAGATGATTCCAGACCAGAATTTACGAAAAAGTCGATTACTAAACCAATTAAATTCAAACAATCAGTATTATCAGCTTTAGATAGTATTCATAAAGGTCATTATAGTAAAATTGTTTTAGCGGATGCTTTAAATATTAGATCAAGTACTCCATTCGACTTATTCAAATCATTAAATAATCTCCGACAATTACATCCCAACTGCTGTATTTTTTCCACAAGTAACGGCAAAGGACAAAACTTTATCGGTGCTTCTCCAGAAACATTAATTGCGATTCGCAATCAAAAGTTGATCGCAGATGCTTTAGCTGGAAGTGCTGCGAGAGGTAAAACACCCCAAGAAGACGCGAAAAATGCCGATCGCCTACTCAACAGCGAAAAAGAAAGGCACGAACATTCCCTAGTCATTGATTTTATTACTCAAAGCTTATTCAGTCTAGGTTTATTGCCCCAGGTTTTAGCACCTAGATTGCGACAATTGTCAAATATTCAGCATCTGTGGACACCAATTATCGCCAAAGTTCCCCCCAAGGTGCATCCTTTACAAATAGTCGCTAAACTGCATCCTACACCAGCAGTAGCCGGGGTAGCACCCGATATTGCCTGCATGGAAATTCGTCGTTACGAAAGCTTCGAGAGGGGTTTATATGCTGCACCCTTGGGTTGGATTGATTCTGAAGGTAACTGTGAATTTGTCGTGGGAATTCGTTCAGCACTGATCGACAGCAATACAGAATCATCTCTTCTATACGCAGGTGCCGGTATTGTACCAGGTTCCGACCCCGAAAAAGAATTTGCAGAAATCCAATTGAAATTACAAGCATTATTGAAAGCACTAACTTGAACAGTTAACAGTTAGCATTTTGTCGCAGAAGCTCATAGTAAGAAGATTGATTCTCTTGACTCAAAGAAGCGAATTTTTTACCACAAACCCTTTAAAATTAACATGGTGAAGTATTATCTACAATCCAAAATCTAAAATCTAAAATCTAAAATTCAATCATGCCTTTAATTAAAGTTCAAAGCTCTATATCTACTCCCCAAAAAGCTCAACTAGAGGAGATGTTAAAAACTTTATCCTCTAAATTAGCAAAGCATACCGGAAAACCCGAATCTTATGTAATGACAGCTTTTGAAGCAGAAGTGCCGATGACATTCGGTGGTACTTCTGAACCCGCTTGTTATATAGAAGTTAAAAGCGTCGGTACTATGAAACCCGAACAAACACAATCCATGAGTCAAGACTTTTGTCAAGAAATTAATCAAACCCTTGGTGTACCGACAAATCGTATTTATATCGAATTTGCAGATGCTAAAGGTGCCATGTGGGGTTGGAATGGCAGTACATTTGGTTAATTGTAATTTTTTGCATCTTAATGTAGAGACGTAGCAGTGCTACGTCTTCCAAAAATTTTGGTTATATCGTTAATTTATCGACACACCCGCTCGCTAAAATATAATTAAAGTTAAATCTTCTTGGATTATTGCGATTAAAAGTTATCCATAATGGCTAAAGATGTTTTCCATCGGCAGGTTAAAAATGCCTTAATCAAAGACGGATGGAAGATTACTCATGATCCGCTTACAATCCGTATTAGTGAAGCAGTAAAACTACAAATTGATTTAGCAGCAGAAAATGCAATAGCTGCACAAAGAGATTCAGAGAAAATTGCTGTAGAAATTAAAAGCTTTATTGCCGATTCGGATATCAGCGCATTTCATACCGCATTAGGACAATATCTCAATTACTCTCAAGCACTTGAGGAACAAGAACCTGACCGAATTGTTTACTTAGCTGTTCCTGTTGAGACTTATCGGGATTTTTTTCAGCTTTCTTTTATCCAACGCGCTTTGAAACGTTATCAAGTGAAGCTAATAATTTACAATCCTAAATTGGAGAATATTGAGCAATGGATAAATTAGAACAATATCGAGAATTTGTCAAAACTATTTTAACAGAGCACGCTCAAATAAGCACTACCACTGATACAGTAAAGGCAGAGCTAATATTTGATCAAGAAAATGACCATTATCAACTAGCTTATGTCGGTTGGCAAGGAGATAAACGGGTATTTGGTCCTGTAATGCACTTTGATATTCAAGATGGTAAAATCTGGATTCAATATAACGGTACTGAGGATTCTGTTGCCGAAAAGCTGGTTGAAATGGGTGTACCGACTTCAGATATAGTTATCGGTTTTCATTCCTCTTTTAAACGCCAATTTAACCGTTATGCGGTTGGTTAAATATTACGATTTGAAAAATCTTGATTAAATCACAAATTTTCGTTGTAATCAGCAATTTTGGTCTAAAAAAAGCGCAAACAGCGCAACTACGAACCTTGAATAATGAGATATTTACTGATATTTACTCGCTAATTAAAACGTCAAATACTCTACCATAAAGATTCAATGACTTTTTAGCGATCGCGATTCCACTATGTCTGTTAATACTGTAGTTTCTTCTTCTAAACCCCCCGTTCCTCAGATCCAAAAAATTCCTATCCCTCCTTTGTTAGGAGCATCGTTATCAGAACTAACCGATTGGGTGCAGCAACAAGAACAACCAGCCTACAGAGGAAAACAGTTGCATCAGTGGATATACCAAAGAGGCGCTCGTTCGTTGACTGATATTACCGTATTTTCCAAACAGTGGCGGGAATCTGTCGCAGAAATCCCAGTCGGGCGTTCGACTTTGCACCACCGTTCTACGGCTCCCGACGGTACCGTAAAATATCTTTTACAACTAACTGATGGAGAGATTGTAGAAACCGTTGGGATTCCCACTTTTAAAAAATGGGGAAAAAATAATCGACAAGCAGATAATTCAGAAGATTTAGAAAGGTTAACGGTTTGCGTTTCTACTCAAGTCGGTTGTCCGATGGCTTGCGATTTCTGCGCTACTGGTAAAGGAATTTACAAACGAAATCTAGCTCGCCACGAAATTGTAGACCAAGTTTTAACCGTACAGGAAGACTTTGGACACCGGGTTACTCATATTGTATTTATGGGTATGGGTGAACCTTTATTAAATGTTGATAATACTTTAAGCTCGATTCAATGCCTTAATAAAGATGTGGGAATCGGACAACGTAACTTAACCCTTTCCACAGTGGGTATTCCTGGACGTATTCGTCACCTTGCAAAACATCGTCTACAAATCACCCTTGCTGTCAGTCTCCACGCACCTAATCAAGAATTACGAGAAGAAATTATTCCCAGCGCTCATAAATATCAAATTGAAGAGTTACTTGCGGAATGTCGCGATTACGTAGAAATGACGGGACGGCGTGTATCTTTTGAATATATACTGCTTGCAGGTGTAAATGACCTTCCCGAACACGCTCACCAACTATCGCGACAATTACGCGGATTTCAAAGTCACGTAAATTTAATACCCTACAATCCCATCCAAGAAGCAGACTATAAGCGTCCCAATTACGAACGTATTCAAGCTTTTGTCCAAGCCTTAGAAAAACATCATATTGCCCACAGCGTTCGTTACTCCCGTGGTTTAGAAGCAGACGCTGCTTGCGGACAATTACGTGCCAGTAATAAATAGGATGGGGAGATGGGGAGATGGGGGGAAATAACTGTCAACTAACTCCTAACTCCTAACTCCTAACTCCTAACTCCTAACTCCTCACTGTTAAGAGTTTCTTCAAATACTTCTAAATCGAACCAAAATGTGGTACCGACACCAACTTCGCTAACCAAAAATACTTTACTATGATGTTTTTCTTCCAGAATATTTCTCACAATTGATAATCCTAAACCCGTACCTTCAAGGGTATGAACTAAATTTTCAACGCGGAAAAAGCGGTCGAAAATCGCCTGTTGATCTTCAGAACCGATACCAATCCCTGTATCGCAAATTTCTACGCGGACATGGGGGGGTGTTGCTCTGTATAAGTCTTGCTGTGAACGGAGTTGATAAACGCGAAGTGCGACTTTTCCACCGGCTCTGGTAAATTTGAGTGCGTTACCGATGAGGTTTGCTAATACTTGCAGTAGTAAATCGTAATGTCCCCTAACTAAAGG
>JBHJOU010000146.1:0-3184 GCA_050329355.1 Rivularia sp. (in: cyanobacteria) | reverse complement strand
GAGTCGCTATCTGGTGTATGACCGGGTTCTATAATGTGAATAATTCCTGGAGTTAGACTCATATTATCGTTCAATCGCCAACGATAAAAAGCTTCAATATGAGTCGTTGTTCCCGGTTGTCCCCCATTGCTTCCATTCCCTCCATCTAACAAGTCTGGTACATTATTACCTCCAGATAAGTTACTACTAACAATTTTTGGTGGTTGTCCGACATAAATTCCACCTAAATTACCTTTACCAAATAAGTCAGGAAAATTGAGATAAACCATATAGTTTGTAGTTTCTACATCTCCCGATTCTCCAGGTATCTGAGAATTAGTATAACCAGCCCAACCACCCAAGGTAATTCCTCGCGTAACTTCCCAATTGACGGTAGCACCAACGGCATTGGTTTGCAAAGGTCTGGAAGTTCCCGTAAAGCAATTTAGAGCAGTTAAACAGCTATCACCAGTAAAAGTTGATAAGAAACCATTTGGTGAATAATTATTTACATAATATAAACTTACATCTAATGTCTTAGCAGGTGTTAATAATAATTGTGCAGCAGCGGTTGTATTTCCATCAAATAAACCTGCACCTTTTCCGGGATTTGCAATATCTTTAGCGCTATAAATTGCTTGTACACTTGCACTTTTAGCAAATTGCCAATCAAAAGCAATTCCACCATTTTCAAAATCCAAATTCAAAATTGGGTTTCTTTGAGCAAACCATGATAAAGGCCCGTTTGCTGCATCTTCGGCACGGTTGGGACCTCGAAATGCACGTATCATATCAACACCTTTGGTTCCTACCATCATTGCCAATTTTTTACTCAAAAGTTGGTGATAATGCAAGTCACTTAAAGTCCAATCGTTTCCTGGAGGAGCTTCATAACCAAGGATAAAATCATTACTTAATTTAGGGCTTGTGGAGCCATTAGCAGCCAAAAGTCCTGTCACCAAAAAACTACGTGGTGTAAATTGGCTGGTCAAATATAGCTGATTAAAGTTAATTACACTAGTATTAGTACTTGGGTCATCAGTATCTTTTACGCCATCTCTAGGAGCAATATCACCGCGATTTGCACCACGTCCTTGAATACCGATAATTGCAATTCCACTGAGTTTGGTGGTTGTGGAAAATTGATTGGCTTCAATGGCAGCAGTACGAGATTCTAATGCATCAACTCGTCCTCTTAATGTCGCTAATTCCGCACCAAATTCTTGTTGTAATCTTTGTAAAATTGCTAAATCTTCACTGGTAACGATGTTGCTTGTTGCTGTCGCAATTAATTCATTGACTCTTTCCAGACAAGCATTCAAACCCGCAGCAAATTCATAACGAGTTAAAGCCCGGTTTCCTCGATAAGTTCCATTCGGATAACCTGCAATACATCCATAACGTTCCACCAGAGATTGTAACGATTGAAACGCCCAATCTGTAGGCTGTACATCGGAAAATTGAGAAACCGAATTAACTTGTCCCATGGCATTTTCATCCCCAGATGGAACAACAACTTGAGAAATCTTGAACTGTTGTGTCTCCATTATTTCTTCTGTAGGTATAGATAAATCTACAGAAACCTGTTCTTCGGACATTGCTTGATCTGGAAATCCGGTAATTCCCGCAACTAAAAAACAGATGATTAGCGAAATGTTACTGTTGTTCAACTTTCAAAACTCTGTTTATATACAACGGTTGAGCTTATTCAATTTTTTATATTAATGGCATGAGTGATTATACGGAATTTCGAGAAAAATCGAGTTTAAAATTTCTGGGCAATATTTCTGAAGCGAGAGTATAAAAGAAGAAGCTAGTACTGTTACGGTAAATCAAAATCAAAAATTAATTAATTAATTAAGTTATTTAAAAAAATCTAAATCCCAATCTAAATTTGAGTCAAGATTAGTATGACAAAAACCTCACCATCATCAAATTCTCATAAAAAAACTGGTAAACAGCCTAATAATAAAATTCGCAAACTCCGTAAAAAAATTAAAAAATCTCAAAAAAATATTCAGGATAAAACTGTCACTTCTACAGAAATTATTTCCTATTCAAGTCGTCGTCAGAAAAATCCAAAACGAAAAACTTTCGCCACATCAATGTTCGCGATCGCGATTTTATTAGGAAGTGGGGGTTTAGTGATAGCTTTGGGTTGGATTAGTATTTTATTTATATTTAATCCGCAACAGGTAAGTTGGTTAAATGATTTTGTTCCTGGATGGGTAAAAATTGGTTCTAGTTCAGAACAACGTCCCCGTACAGTGCAACAAATTCAAAGCGAAATTCAAAAACAAAAACGTATAACTGGAGAAATTATTGCTTTAGAAAGCGATACTGATGAATCTTTTTTATTACCCGTTTTTCGCGAACGCAATAACTGTCATTCTGATTGTAAAAGTATAGTTGAACTGAGGACTTATCATTTAGCAACAGATTTTGAATGGCGAACGTCCACCGAAAAATACTATCATTTAACTACCCAATTTTCCGTTACCGGATTAGAAGAAGATCAAGTAATCGCACCTTTGATAGATGCAAATGTCGAAAAAAATCCAGGTTCGAGCATTCCTTTACCCATAAATGAAATCGGACGCTTTGACAAAGATGCCCCCAAAACGGGAATTTGGTATTATTTACGTGGCGATCGCTCTTGGGGTACCAACCAGACAGCTTACGGTTACATCCTGCATTACAATCGCGATCGCCGCAGTCTCCAACAAATGATATCTTGGACAAGTCCCACTGGAGATTTACCTGAATGGGAGCAGGTAACTGGTGATGAAGAGAAGGAATTAGTAGTGCGTCAAACGGTGGGTTTAGAACCACGTCTGCGAGTTTATCAAGTGCAACCAAGCGAATACGTCATTAACCCAATTAAGCTATCTGAAATCACTCTTACACCCCCAGCTTTCAACGATGGAGCATACAAAGACGCATTATTAATCGCTCAGAGTGGACTGTGGACACCAGCTGAGCAATGGTTGCAATTTATCCAAAAACAGCAAAAAGGCAAGATATCATCAGCAGCACAAGCACAAATCGATTTAATTCGCTTGCATTCTCAGCTTACCAAAAAATTAGCCGATACCAGTTGGGCAAGTCCTTCTCAACAAGTATTAGCTTACTTAATTGATGGCAGATGGGGAGAAGCTTTAAAAATATTTGAAGCATCACCGCAAAACACCGCAGAAATCAAAAA
>JBHJOU010000793.1:0-3329 GCA_050329355.1 Rivularia sp. (in: cyanobacteria) | reverse complement strand
TGGCGATCGCACTCGCACAATCCAAGCTTTACCTCAGATAATTGCCAAACTCAAGCAGCAAGGTTATAGCTTTGTAACTATCCCTGAACTTCTGGAAATGGAAGCAAAGTAGAAAATTAGAATTCTTAGTAAGTGATTAAAGCCATATATTCAAATTTAAACGATAATAGAAGATATGGCTATTTTTAGGATTTATCTTATCTAGGAATTTCAAATAAATTTAATAAAATTTCAAATATTTGATTCTATAAAGACTCCCCTACAGGGGACACTACTTTTATAAATCATGGTTCATAATAGAATTATTATATAGATGATAATTTTCTCATAATAACTTAATGATTTTTTCACGTTTAGAAGGTTATTATAATGCTTAAGATTAACAAGTAGATTATTTTTTTTTTATTTAAAGTTCAAGTTATTAAATATTAAGCATTGAGAGAATAAATTGGACCATAACAATATTTTACATAATTTGATTGTCTTAAATATTCTTATTTGTATATGACTATAATTAGTATGTTAGTTGATAAATATTATTTGTTATTTTCTAAAGTATCAGGGATATAACTAAAATGAAAGAAATATTAATCGTTGAAGATGAAACTCGTCTTGCAGCCTTTTTACAAAAAGGATTCCGAAAAAATGGTTATACCACCACTGTAGCTGAAGACGGAGAACAAGCAATTAAAATTGCATTAAACAAACAATTTGATTTGATGCTATTAGATATAGGATTACCAATTAAAGATGGTTTTACTGTTTTACAAGAATTACGAACCCAAGGGAGAAAATTCCCCATTATTGTGATAACTGCTCGTAGTGATGATGAAGATAAAACAAAAGCGTTTGGTTGTGGTGCGAGTGATTATATGAAAAAACCCTTTCGCTTTCAAGACTTACTTGCGAGTGTACAGCAACATTTAATATTAGTTAAAAGCTAAAAGTTGTCCGTAAGGTACCAAGATAAATAGTATCGTTATTACTATTATGTTCTGGGTTGGTAATAATCACCATACCAGGAGTAATAGTTATATTATCATTTATTTGGAAACGATAAAAGGCTTCTAAATGTAGAGAAGTATCTTTATCAGTATATTCTTCCTGATTTAATTGATATTGATTATTTATAAGTTTAGGTGGTTGCCCAATAATAATTCCACCTAGATTACCTTTCTTACCTAAATCTGGAAGTGCTAAAGTAAAAGCCCAGTTAAAGATACTAGCAGTTGGTTTATTTGGTAAATCGTTTGCTTGAGCGTGAGTATAACCAACCCAGCTTCCGAGGGAAACTTTTTTATTCAGAGCAACTGAACCTTGTAAACCGAAAGAATCGGCATTTATAGATTCACTATTATCATCAAACGGGTCATTAGCGCCATCGCTGCCAGTATTAGTATTAATATTATTGTAAGAATGGATGTAATTTAAACCAAGTAAAAACGTTTTATTTGGTTTAAAAGTTAGTTGTGCGATCGCAGCATAATCTGACTTATTTAAACCATATTTAGGTCGTTGAGCATCATCAGCAACATATCCTAAACCAAGTTCTAAACTATCGCTTATTTCATATTCTAGACCAATTCCAGCACCTCCTCCTTGACGATAGATAGGATTGCGCTGTGCAAAACGAGAAACAGCACCATCGTCATTAGCATCCAAATAAGGATTAATAGTATTAGCAAAATCGTCGATTTCTAAGCCTTTTGCACCAATATGAACTCTGGTTCTTTTTCCTATAGGGAAGCGATATGTTAAATCACCTAACTCAAATTTATTTTCATCATCACCTTCAGCACTCAAACGTGCCATATTGGTTCCCGTGGCTGAGTTAAGTGGCTGAATATTGCTAGTTTTCAAAGAAGTTTTGAGTCTATCTTTACCAGTAAAAGTAGTATTTAACTGTAATTTAGTACGACTACTAAAAGTTATATTACTATCGGTTTTTTCCTCATCATCAGCCTTATTTCCTTCTCCTACACCAGTAAGAGCAAATATAATTTCTCCACGAAGTTTGCTGGTTGTAGAAAATTGGGGAAAGCTTTGTGTCTTTAATATCTCTATTCTTTGATTAATAGTATCTAGTTCAGACGCAAATTCATTTTGTAATTTACTTAAATATTTTAATTCTTCTTGAGTGATCGAGTTAGTATTTTTTATATTTGTATTTGTAGTTTGCGAATTATTAATATATTGAATAACTTCATTTAAGATAAGAGCAAATTCATCACGTGTGATTACATCCTGATGCTGTAAATTTGGTAAAGGATATTTCGTATCGATGTTATAACGTTGAATAAAATTTTGTAAAATTTGAAAATTCCATTCTTCAGATTCAACCTCAGATAATTCAGAAACGCTGGGAATTTCGGTCATATCTTTCTGGATATTTTGTATTTTTTGGGCTTGTACTTCTGATGAAAAAACCAAACAAGTTAAAAAAGCTGGTAAACTAAACGCAAAAATCTTTCTGAACAAATATGACATTCTATGTTTTCAAATAAATGTAATTTTCGTTTTTTTCATGATGCGATACACCTGATATTATTGTAGATAAATTATTAATTAAATTTGAGAAAATAGAGATAAATTAGTGATATAAATTATCTCTCAAAGAATATAATCCATTTATTCGGTAATTTGAACAACTGTCTGAATTTCACATTGATAAAAATCTTTATACCAGCGAACAAAATTTTCAATTCCTTGCTCAATATTAGTAGTAGGTTTAAACCCGACATCACGTATTAAGTCATCAACATCTGCATAAGTACGGGGAACATCTCCTGGTTGCATCGGTAAAAAATTCTTGATAGCTTGTTTACCCATGGCTTTTTCAATTACTTCAATAAAAGTTAATAACTCTACAGGTTGATTATTCCCGATATTATAAATTTTATAGCGAGCATTATTATTATCATTAGTAAGCTGTGGTTTTGGAGGCTGATGTATTACTCTGACAACACCTTCAATTACATCATCAATATAAGTAAAATCTCGCTGCATTTTGCCATAATTAAATATATTAATTGGTTGATTTTCTGCAATGGCTTTGACAAATTTGAAATAAGCCATGTCAGGTCTACCCCAAGCACCGTATACTGTAAAAAAGCGCAATCCTGTAATCGGTAAACTGTACAAATGGCTGTAGGAATGTGCCATCAATTCATTGGCTTTTTTAGTAGCTGCATACAGAGAAACGGGATTATCTACATTATCACTAACTGAAAACGGAATTTTGGTATTTGTACCATAAACCGAACTAGATGAAGCGAAAATAAAATGTTGTGGTTGGGTATGACGACAAGCTTCGAGAAGATTTGCAAAAC
>JBHJOU010000316.1:0-6422 GCA_050329355.1 Rivularia sp. (in: cyanobacteria) | reverse complement strand
CCAGGAATGTTATGAATAACAGAAACAGCACCACCTGCGGTAGGTACTAAGATTGTGCCACGGCTAACTTTAGCAATATCTGCATCGCTCATAGCTGCGTCACTAGCACCAAAATCAACGGTTCCGTTGATAAAGTTACGGATACCACAGCTAGAACCACAAGATGTGTAGCTTACTTGCAAATCAGAATGTGTACTACGAACTTCACGAGTATATCTTTGATACAAAAGAGCAGGGAAACTAGCACCTGCACCAGTTAAAGATTGAGTTTGAGCTTGAGCAACTGTTGCGAAAACAGGACTTAATACAACAGCAGCAGCAGCAAGAGAAGAAGTTATGATTCGATTCAATGTAGTAGCTTTAAAATTCATAGTGTCTCGATTTGTGGGGGATAGAATTCTACGGGAGGTTCTTACCAGAAATACCCTACCCTTTTACCAGTTAAGAATTGTTAAACAAAGCAGTCTAAAATAATTAAAATCAGTTTAAATTTTGATTTTTAGGTAATAGTAACTATTCCTTTTGTAGACAATAAATATATTTTTATTTTTGCTATAAATATATTTTAAAATTGTATGATTAAGCTAACGTTTATAACAAAAAAAAACAATATATTTTGCAAATAAATGCTAATATTGATATACAAGATTCTATAATATTGGGTAATGATAGTATAAAGTATGAGATTTTGGAGTGAAGAATTCATACTGTATACTTCACAATAATTGTCTGGCTTCGCTCTATGCATCTGTGTTTACCAATTGATAATTGATAATTAAACCATTCAAGGTAAAAATGCCTCTCATTTGAAGAAGAAAAATAAATATTTTTTCTTTATTCCAATCCTCTACCCTTTAAGAAGTTAATTGTCAATTGTCCATTGTTGACTTGAGTTTTTCTTCGCTTTGTGCAATCCAGATTCCCAGAGCCAAATACATGATTAAGTCATTTCTTCTAAATAGTTTCCTTGTTCCGTTGCGACAAGTTTCTGCACCAATGTTGTTGGCTTCAGCAGCATTACATGGTTTGTTATTTGCAGTACCAATACCTTCCAATTCGACTGATGTGGATGCAAATGCAGAAGATGCTGCAAATATTTCAGAACCAGCAATTGATGGAGAATTTTTGAACGAAGATGGTTCCATTGCCTCTGAACCAGGAATAGATTCGTTGGGTGAAGGGGACACGGTAACAATACCCGGAGAACCTCCTTTATTAAACGATTTGGAAGATGGAAGCAATAGTGAAAATATTGCAGATGGAGACAATATAACTCCTAATTTAGCTGATAGTGAGTTGGATGCTTCTGTTGATGAAACACCTACTCCAGATTTTTCATCTAGTGGAGATAATATCTCTTCTTCTCCCGATTTTTCATCTGGTAGTGATGATGTGTCCTTAAATCAACCCTATTCAGAACCACAGATTGCTTTTAGAGCAGAACAACCAGTTAACGAACCAGAAGAAATAGCACAATCAGAACCTACCGATTCAACAACTGAATTACAACCAGAACAAATAGTTCAACCAGAACCTACAAATACAGTATCCGAACCAGAACCTACCGATTCAACAACTGAATTACAACCAGAACAAACATCTTCTGAACCAAACAATACAACAGAACCTCCTGTAAATCCATTTGCTGACTTTCCCAATTACAGCAACGTTAGACCTATTTTTTGCGGAATACAAATCGCAAGACTAGATAGACGTACTCGACTCACATCTGATTCGTTAGATGCAGTTGCAGCTTATTTTGAAAAAAGGTTAGCAGAGACGGATTTCCAAGTAGAAAAACTCACTGACGAACCTCATACAAAGGTTTATCAAGTTTCCAAAGAAAATCTAACTCAATTTTTGCAACTTTTTGCAACCAAAGAGCCGGGTACGATGATTCTTTTGTCTTCAGAGCGAGTTGACTGCTACAGGTTGAGTAATCAAAATCTCCAAGAAAATCCTAACGCTGAAGAAAAAGCATTTGATGTAATATTCAGCAATCTTTACGCTCAATTTGATTGGAGAGAAGAAAAGGATTTTGCACTCACTCCCGAAATAGAAAAAGTCTTGGGTAAAGACATACAAAACACTCCTGAAGAATTGGCTTTACTTATTAAAAGTAACCTAGAATTAGAAAGTTTTGAAGCATCTCAAATTAAAAAGAATGAAACTTCCGAGCTTGTCTATGAAGTTAAGAAAGGTGAATTTATCAAGTATATTTCTTTTCTACCTACAAAAGAAGGTAAAGGAGCAATTGTTCTTTTATTGAAAAATAATCCTTCTTAATTTGCCATTAATTTTATAGGCAATAATAATGTAGAGACGTTGTAATGCAACGTCTTTATTTATATCGCATTCAATTACAAATTATCTTTAATAAGTGGGATTTTTGCTTTTAAATACTTGTAAAAAGAGATAACCATTATAAAAACCCAATTTATCACCGAACCGAAAAATACAGGTTTTAAAGTATATTCCCAGCAAACGATGACAGAGGAGTCATCATCTAATTCACGTTCAAAATAATCGTAAAGAGACGTTGCACTGCAACGTCTCTACATTTAAATTGGATATTTCGATAGCGTAGATACACTATTTATTCGCTGATTTTAGCATCTTCAACTCGCTTATCCCATAAGTGCAAATAAATCAACTCTAATTGATTACCCAGTGTAGAAAAATAATCCACACGACGCATACGCAATATTACAAGAAATCGAAAACAAGCAAATGCTAGAATAGCTACCCCAATACCTGCTGCACTACTAATCAATGCTTGCAAAATAGAATTTGCAACCGCACTACTATCACTATCTGCACCACCATTTCTCAAAGTCATGAAAGTGGTAATTAAACCACCAGCAGTACCTAAAATGCCCAACAAAGGTGCAATAATAATTACGCTCTCCAGCAGTTTGTCACTTCCCCCGATATCAATTAATTCCTGATCAGCCGCTGCTTGTATTGCTAAATGAAAGTTCTCCGCAGTTGGATTATTCAGTTTTAGCGGTGCAGAAAGAAAACGTGCAATTGCTAAATTTTTGTTACCCCTTGCGATTTTTTCTGCTCTGTTCAAATCGTATTGTGCTACCGTTAGCACATCCTGCACTACCTGTCTTTCCTCAATCACCAACCTCAACCAAAACCAACCGCGCTGTATTGCGTAAGCCAAGGTTACAACCGACAAAAATAGCAGAGGAAACATCATAAAACCCCCTGCTAAGAAGATATCCAATAGTCTGGTCATCTTTAACTCAGGTAAGCGTCTAGTGTAACAAATAATTTGCCGTATTAAGTAGAATACCTGATTAAGATGTCTTGTTAGGTTAAGTATCGGTTGATGGAAAGATAAGCTGAGTTTAAGGCTAACAATTACCGAACACGGATTGAAATGGATTACACGGATTCCACGGATTTTAGGGATTTAATTCCCAATTACCCATGACCAATTCTTTATTTGTTACGTAAAATATGGATAGCCGCACCCGCAGCAGCACCATTAATTGTATTACTCAGGGTGCCTCTACGGTTGGTAATTTCACCTGCTACGGTACCACCTGCTGCACCAACTCCGATATCTTGAATAAGATCACCGTCACGGTTTCTTCTACCGCTATTGGCAGCATTCACAGCAGCACCAGCCGCAGCACCATTAGCAGCGTTGGTGAAAATGGAATCGTTATTGGTGATAATTCCGGTAATAGCACCAGCAGCAGCACCAATTCCTACGTCTTCTAGTAATTTATCATCCGCAGCAGCAGGTTTCGCTGGTACGAAAGTAGCACCGAATATACCTGTAGCTAATAAGCTGGGTAAGAATACACGTTTTAATGTTCTGTTTAATATTCTATTCATTTCTACACCTTCTGTTAATAACTTGTTGGAATGTTGGAATGTTGGAAAAATTTTGTTGATATCTTGCATTTTCTGCGATAGCTAATTTTCTCGCTAACGAAATAAATTAAAGTATGAAAGCTGTTTTTTTGAAATTATTGCAAGATATCGGAGTTGTGGATTTTTTTGAACAAATTTGACCCACTTAATTAACATTCTAAACAAAAAAAAATGTTTGTGGTAGAAATCTGATGTTGAATATTTCAAATTTATGACTAAAGTCATAGAAGTGGGGTTTCTCTAAAAAAGCTGACTTCTGGATCTAAATTACTGTCGCTGTTTTTCTCTCTTTAAAGTATCCAGGGAATCATTAATAGATTTAATCGCTTGTGGGGGAATCTCTAACTTGGAATCTTGCATCACTTTTAAGCTATTTTCAAAGTCAGTCACTGTTTGATTTAATTCTTCTGCTGATAAATCACGAACTTTCCCTTGGAAATTCAATGCAATATTGCTCAAAGCATAGGCAGCATCGTGACGAATCCATTTCGATTCATCTTCTAAAGCTTTGACTAACACTGGAAAAGCATCTTTGGTATCTCCACCCAAATTTGCGATCGCGCTTGCAGCACTATAACTCACTCGCGGTTCTTTGTCGTACAATGCTACTGTTAAAGCTGCCTCGGCTATTTTAGCTTGAGTACCCATTCCACCTAATGCACGAGCCGCAGCGATTCTAGCTTCTACATTTTCACTTCGCAATACCTCCATTAAGGTAGATACTACATCGTTGAGACTTGTAACTGCTGTTTGTTCAAGGTTAGTATTATCCGATGTCTGTGCTGAAGCTGTGTTAATAACGAGTAAGGGTGAGCAGAAGCACAGCAATGTTAGAGAAATGGTAGATACAAATCTGTAACTAATAGCTGAAGCTTTTACGGAGAAGTTTAAATAAATGCTTTTCATCAAGCTGTTTCATAATATCATCAGTTCAGTACTGTTATACACTTAACAATCCCTTCACTGCACTTCCGTAAAACTACTTATTTTTGGCTTCTTCTCACTATTCGCTTTCACAAAAGGTTAACTTGACATAGTAAATACAGGTTTAAGCTTGAAAATAATCATCAAACAATATATTTAAATATTACTTTGAGCAAATCTTTTTTCTGAAAGGGTTTTGTTAAATAATCTGATGCTTTTACCATTTTGGCTTTAACTCTATTGATAATTCCTTTTCTTCCTGTCACCATAATTACCGGCGTTTCTTTCAAGGAAGAATGTTTCCGTAATAGAGAACACAATTCATATCCATCTAATGTCGGCATACTAATATCTAATAAAATTAGATCCGGCTTTAAGCGGACAATTTGCATTAGAGCTTTTAGTGGATCATTGATGCCAATTACAGAAAATATTTTATCATCTAAATACATTTTAATAGCGTTGACTACGGCTCTACTATCATCAATACAGACAACGGTATAAGTCTTGATATTCTCTTCTTGCTGATAATCGCTGTAACGATGATTTTTTAAAGCATTTTGTTGGTAAACTGCTATTTGAGATTTTCTAATGAAATTAAGATAGTGGATTTCATTTTCTTCTACTGTTGAATAATCCTCTTTAATCGCATCATCACCCTGATTAATACTGGTATTTATAAAGCTATTTCCGTTATCATGTATCTCGTGATTATTTTGATTAACATCAGGTTGAGATGCCTTGAAATTTGAATTATCTAAATCTTGAGTTTGACCGCTGATTTCTGTATAATTTTCACTAAAAGCATCATCGTTCTCTTCCAAATTGTCAAATAAGTTTACTTCTTGATTTTGATAATCTTCCGTTTGTTCTAAATCTAACGACAAATATTTTTTTAAAGACAATTGATTATTTTGCATATCTAATTAATTCGGTTTCAATTTAGTACTCAGAATGCTTTCACTAAATAAAGAAAAGTCAAAGATGTCTAATAAATAGTCATTTTTACTCTTTAGATAGTTATTAACACCCCGTTAAGGGTTCCTGATCACGTCACTCATTTAAATACTAGAACAAAAACAAGGAACTTTCAGCCGAATCATTTAGGGAAATTTGACCATTGCAAAATTATTTAAAAATAGTCAAGCAATGCACTTAGAACTAATCATGTTTTTTATACTAACATTAAAGTTGTAATTATTACATATATTCCAACGCTTTGATCAATTCAACAGTCGGAGTTAACTTATAGGATTTAATACTTTGATATTTTGACAATTTTAAGTATTTAGGTCAAAATGTGATGAATCTGCTTGTAAAAATATTGCCTTCGATAAACCATCTTTGCTAAAAACTAATAATCTGTTAGCGATAAATAAAATATAATAATAGATTATTGTATTGAGTTTAACTAGACAGTAAAAACGACCTATCAATTACCTTTTGTACCGAAAGAAGCAATTTCGAGAAGTTGCACAAATGATATCAAATCAGTCAATCTGTTTAAGAGTAGAGCAAAACGCTTCCCGTTTAGATAGTTATCTTTCTCAAAAGAAAACCGATTTATCGCGATCGCGAATTCAACAGTTGATCGAACAAGGTAA
>JBHJOU010000322.1:0-8993 GCA_050329355.1 Rivularia sp. (in: cyanobacteria) | reverse complement strand
CATACTGCCACCAACAGCTAACATTCCTAAAGCGATGCTTGGTTCGGGTACGCTTGCTGCTTGTGAAAATTTTCCTTTACCAATGCGGAATGTGTGGTTATCCGTTTCAAAACCACCACCACCGACTTGAGAAATTACAATCTTGTCAAAGTTATCATTAAAACCTTGGGAAAAGAACTCGAAGAAACCATTTGTTTGATTCCTGTATCCTAATGTAGGGGCAAGTGTTTTCAAGAGATCAAAAGTTAATGTCGTCGCAAATTTGTCCTCACCTTTAGCATCTTTGTAATTGAATTTTACTGCCTCACTTCCCTTGAAGAATTCTAGGACGTTACCTGAACTCAAAGAACCCAAGTGTAAACCGAAGTAATTAAAAGTCTCACCTTCTTTAGCTGTTTCGATGACAACACTTTTACCTTGAAATACTTGCAAGTAGGGTGATTTATTATCCTCAGCGACCACCGCAGCCGGAGCCCATTTCATTTCGCGACCACTTTTTACAACTTGGGTTTTGTTGTTACTGCCTTGAAAAGAGTACTTTACTATATCATTACCCGGTAAACTGTTGCTGCCATTAAAATCGAATGTTACGTAACCGTCTTTATTAACATTCTCTGAAAAAGAACCTTGATTTGTTACATTCGCATCACGAAAAACACCAGAACTATAGGTAAAATTAGCAGCTTGTGCAGAACCAGCATAAGAAACGGCAGCGATAGCGGATAAAGCAACACCAGCAAATAACTTTTTAAACATGAATCTAATTCCTTTCTCTTTAATTCTCTCTTTATTAATCTTCTCTTTCGAGTCGATACCTAAATTGTGCGTTGCATTAAAGACAAAAGTTAGGTGATATTTACTGAAATATGAAATTTTTATTTCATGGAATAAAAAGTATTTTATTTGACATTAATCTCAAGGTTAGTCAGTGTTCCCCTGCGATAAAATCACTTTTTACCGCTCGTAATATAAAAACAATAAAAAGTTTATAGGTAGTATTGTGAAGAAATAAAATTGTAGTTGATGAATGGCGATCGCTTTACGGCTAGTTTAAGTTTTGGCAATGAATTTGAGCCGATGATGAAGAATAATTATCAATATAACTATATCTATACCTACCTATAATCACTCGTAAATTATCTTAAATAAATCGCCATCAGGATTTGAGTCATAAACCTTGTGTAGAGATGTATCAATACACCCCGTCTCAAACGATGTGAAATGATGACTTGATATATTGATTAAGCAATGTCAAGTAAACAATTTCAAATTGACCAGATAATGATCAAAATGTATCCATCCGCCAGATTACTGTAAAATTTACAGGGAACAGTCGGTGCTTCAGGAAGAGAATCCAACATATTGCTAATTTTGTTCTATTTTTGTTCTATAAATTACGCAATCAACAGCAGTGGAATTGTATTTATAAAAATGTGCCATTACTAAATTAGTAAATTTGAGTTACTCACCCTAATTTCATTTATGAAAAAATTGCCGGAATTGATTCATAAGCAAAAACCTCAGATAAATAGTAAGCAGAATTTTTGGGGTAAAATAGGTAAAATTGCCTTGATATCGGCTGTTGCAGGAGCATTATTTGGAATTTTTTTAAATAGCAAGCCGTTTATGCAAGTTAATCTTAGTCGAAAAGAAGCAGATTTTTTTGCAGATAAGGCTGTTTTTCAAGGACAATTTTTACAGCTAAATCGTCCCGTAAATATTTTAGTGATGGGGATGAGTGTACTTCCTCCAGATACCCAAAATGCACCGTCAGAAACAAAAGATTTGGGATATTTCCCGCAAGTAAATTCCTTTGACGGACTAACAGATGTGATGTTATTGATTCGCTTTGATCCAAAAAGTAAACAATTAAATATACTTTCTATTCCTAGAGATACCCGCACAGAAATAGAAGGATATGGTTTGAGAAAAATCAATGCTGCTAATCGTTTGGGTGGTGCGTATTTAAGTGCGAAAAGCGTCAGTACCTTATTAGGAGATATAGATATAAATGGTTATGTTCGTATCAATGTTTTAGGAGTAGGTAAACTTGTTGACGCTTTGGGAGGTGTCACAGTTAATGTTCCTAAAGATTTGAAATATCAAGATGATTCCCAACATTTATATATTAATCTCAAAGCCGGAGAGCAACATCTCAATGGCGACCAAGCATTACAATTATTACGCTTCCGCAATGATGGACAAGGTGATATCGGACGCATTCAGCGTCAGCAAATGCTAATGCAAGCCTTGATAGAACAGTCATTAAATCCTGCAACATTAGTGCGATCGCCAATTATTCTAAATACAATTAAAGAAAATATTGATACTAACTTAAACCTTGATAGTTTACTAACTTTAGTGAATTTTGGAGTGCAAATTAATCGCTCAAATATCCAAATGTTGACCTTACCCGGTAGAGTTAGCAACCGCTCGGAGTTTAATACTAGTTACTGGCTACCAGATGAACAAGAAATAGATGTGATGATGGCTCGTTATTTTGATTTTAGATTTTAGATTTTGGATTTTGGATTAAAAGAGTGAGGAGTCAGGAGTGAGGAGTTATTTATTTCTCTTTGTCCGCTAATCTTCCGGCTCTCCCTTATCCTTTAAAAACAATTACCATTAATAGATAAAAGATTAATTGGTAAAAACCGATGAAACTACCAAAAGGACCGCAAACCCCTTCATTCATTCAAACATTTCAGTTTATCCTCAATCCTTTATCGGTGATGGAAAACTGTGCTAAACGTTACGGAGATATTTTCACTTTAAATTTAAAATCTCCTGTAGTTTTTATTAGTAATCCGCAAGCGCTACAGCAGATACTAACCAACGACACCAAAGATTTTAGCACTCCATCCGAAGGAAACAAACCTTTTGAACCATTGATGGGAAAGCATTCTGTAATTATGGCAAGTGGCGATCGCCATCGTCGTCAACGTCAATTATTAATGCCTGCTTTTCATGGAGATAGAATGCGTTGCTATGCAGAAACGATTGATCGAGTTACGTCGGAAATTATGAATCAGTGGGAAGTTGGGGAACAATTTTCTGTCCGAGATGGGATGCAAGCTATTACCATGCGGGTAATTATGCAAGCAGTTTTCGGAATTTATTCGGGCGATCGCGCAACTGTTTTAGAAAAACTTCTCGGTTCAATTTTAGATGCCGGAGGAAGTACCCCTCTCAAAACAGCTTTTCTGATTTTCCCGATTCTACAACGGGATTGGGGAGCAAAAAGCTATTGGGGAAATTTTCTTCGTCAGAGAGAACGAATTTATCAATTGTTAAATGATCAAATAGAAGAACGGAGAGCCTCACCAGATGATTCCCGTACTGATGTGCTAAATATGTTAATGGCAGCGCGGGATGAGAACGGTGAAGCAATGACGAATGTAGAATTACGTGATGAATTAATCACGCTGTTATTTGCAGGTCATGAAACCACCGCAACTGCTTTAGCTTGGGCTTTGTATTGGATTCACAAATTCCCTGAAGTTCGGGAAAAGTTGTTAACAGAACTTGATAGTTTAGATGAAAATTCCGACTTTAGTATTATCAATAAACTGCCATATCTCAACGCAGTTTGTAATGAAACCTTACGAATTTATCCAGTAGGGATACTTCTATTTCAGCGACAAGTAGAAACACCAGTTTCGCTGTGCGGTCACGATTTAGAACCAGGTACATTATTATATGGTTCAATTTATTTGACTCATCAACGGGAAGATTTGTATCCCGAACCCAAGAAATTTAAACCAGAACGCTTTTTAGAAAGACAGTTTTCACCTTATGAATTTATACCTTTTGGTGGAGGTGCAAGACGCTGTATTGGTATGGCATTTGCTCAATTTGAAATGAAATTGATACTCACAAATATTCTGAGAAATTTGGAGTTAGATTTAATTGATAATGGGGAGATAAAACCCCAACGTCGCGGTTTAGTCACTGGTCCAAATCGTCCGATTCAAATGGTTGTTAAAGGAAAGCGAACGATTAAGTCTCGTAGTTTGTCAGTGGTTAATTAAGAATTTGAGATTTTGCCAAAATTTGGCGTTGAGATAGTTCATACTTAACGCCAAAGTTTTCTGTACCCGATTTTAAGCTTTTTTAGCTAACTGAATCTTGAGTGTTTTTCATGCTCCGTTGTTTACACTGCATCGTTTCAACAAGCGGATAAAAAATAAATTTTTGCTCAATTGCCCCATAACTGTAGTACTATTCCGCTATGGGAATATTCAGTGAGTGTATATGATTGGTACCACCGAAGCAGCAAAATTATTAAATATTTCTACAAGAAGATTAAGATGTCTATTGACTCAAAACAGAGTTTATGGAGCTTATAAAGTAGGTCGGACTTGGATAATTCCTTTGGTAGAAGGTTATCCCAAGATTAAAACAGCGTCTCGCGGTCCCAAGTCAATCTGGAAGAAAGTAAGGACTCCTGCTCAAAGCTTTGTTCACATCAACCGTCACTTAATCGGAAAAAAGAGCATTGATGGTGAATACCTACCAGCTATAAGCGTTAAGTCTAGAAACAAGAATATTTATTCTAGTAGAGTTATAATTCCTGGACCTTGTATTGTCGTATATGAACATGAAAATCCCATGCCAGGATGCAAAGCAAGAGCTTGGATTGAAACTTTTTCACAACCCATACCACTCAATGGCTGCACTTATCAAGAAATTGAGGCTCAACTTAGAAAAATAGCTTAAAAAAATCTGCTCTACATCTGTAAATATTGTGTTACTTAAATTCGTTTTTGGATCACAAAATTTTTGATGATTTTTTTGAAGATATTATTGTCAACTACGACAAGAATCACAGAAGTCGGGATTTTACGATATTTTATCCGTAATACCAGAAAACAGGAATAAAAAATCGATTTCTTACCCCACAAAAAATTAAAGTTTTACAGCTTCTTTTGATCTCTAATTCAGTAATCGATGATTTGACATGGTAGCTTACTTCCCCGCAGGGGTACTCACATTTATTTAAACTTGTATAATTACAAAAATCAACGATACATATTCAAATATAGAAATATAAGGAGAAATTTCACCGAACAAGACTTTGATTAAAAAGTAAAAAATAAAAAGAGCATAGGAATAAAATAGGTTAGTTAGCGCAGCGTCTTCAGTAGGACATAGCCGTGATTATTTATTTATTTATTTATTTATGAGAATTATCTTTTTACTTTTTAACTTTAACCTTTAACATCCAGACCTATAACCTGATGAAAAATTCCTTAATCCAAACGTTACAACTAATTGCTAATCCCACAAAATTTTTTGATCATCAAGCGGTAAAATACGGCGATATTTTTACTTTAAGAGTATTAGGTGTAAATTCACCACCAGTTGTCTTTTTTAGCAGTCCCCAAGCGATTGATGATTGTTTTGCAATTCCCAGCAAAAAATTAGATTTCAAAAAAGCTACTCACGTATTCAAACCCTTATTTGGTAGTGATTCCATCGTCTTTCAAGAAGGTAAATCCCACAACCGTCAAAGACAATTATTGATGCCTCCTTTTCATGGCGTTACGTCGAAGACGTTTAGCGGAGCTAATCGCCTGAAATCTTACGGGGATACAATCTGTCGTATAACTCTAGATGTTACGAGCAGTTGGCAGGTTGAGAATATTGTTTCCATGCAGCAAGTAATGCCGGATATCACTTTACAAATTATCCTGCAAGTTGTATTTGGAATTACTCCAGGAGAACGTTATCAGAAGTTAAGAACATTATTAACTGCACTATTGAATGACATTACTAAACCTTGGTACTCCAGCTTGTTTTTCTTTCCACCTTTACAAAAAGATTTTGGTAAATGGAGTCCTTGGGGAAATTATCTCCAAAGACGCGCAGAAATTGATCAATTAATCTATGCAGAAATTTCCGAACGTAGGGCTAAATGCGATAATTTAGATACAGATATTTTAAGCTTATTAATGTCAGCGCGTGACGAAGAAGGTGAGAAAATGACAGATAAAGAATTGCGAGACCAATTAGTTTCTTTACTACTTTTAGGTTACGAAACCACCTCTGGAGTCTTAGCTTGGTTATTTTATCTGATTCACTCACATCCAGAAGTAAAGAAGAAGTTAATTAATGAATTACAAAGTTTAAATAATACAACTTCCCCCGAAACCATCACTCAACTACCTTACTTAAATGCAGTTTGCTGTGAAACAATGCGACTTCACCCCATCGCTTTAATTTGTACTCCCCGGATGACTCTAGATAAAATAGAAGTTGCTGGAACAAAATATGATTCCGGTACAGTTTTAGTTCCCTGCATCTATTTAGCCCATCGTCGAGAAGCAACTTACCAACAACCAGATAAATTTATTCCCGAAAGATTTCTCAATCAAAAATTTTCTGCATTTGAATATCTGCCTTTTGGGGGAGGTTATCGCGGCTGCATTGGTTCTGCTTTTGCAATGTATGAAATGAAGTTGATTTTGGCTACCATTTTATCCAAATTTCAATTGGAATTAACTGATGAAAAACCAGTAAAACCGATGCGACGAGGGATTACAATTGTTCCTAGTGGTGGAGTATCGTTGAAAGTTAAAAGAGTAGGGAAGAGGGTTCGGGGACAACAGTTAACGTGAGTTCAAAACTCTGACATTCGTCGGGTTTTGAGGATAAATTTCAGTGGTGACAGACAATCTTTATAAAAACCCGACTTCTAACCGCAGGAAAAATTAACTTTTTATAGCTTGCTTATAATTTAATCAGCAATCGAAGTAGTGAATATCGAAATTACATTAATTTTACAGGTTTTAACCAAAATCAAGTATGAAGAATGAAAGTTGGATTATTCATCCTTCATCCTTCATCTTACTTTATAGTTTTTTTTGCCGAGTCTCGCGCCAACCTGCTACCATTCGTCGCCAATTGGTAGTAAACTCGTTCAAACCAAGGCGAGTCCCCACTCTATCTTCATCCCAAGAAGCAGAAAGAACTCCATAACTAATTCCCAAAACTCCCAAACCAAACAGCCCCATATTGACAAGCAATACCAGTATTGGAGGAAGCTTGATATCAGTGTAGATAATCAACAAATAGCTTACGACTAAAGTCAGAATACCCAAAATGGTTGGTACTCCACATAACCAAGCTACTCTTCTAATCATCCGCTGGCTAACAACTTGGGGAATAGCCATTTCCTGTTTAGTAAAAGGAGGTTTTTTTTGGTTTGTCTCCGAAGAAAGTTCTTCCTTGACAATTGGCACTTGAGCCTTTGTTTTTAGCTTTTGGCGCTTTTTATTCGGTTCAAAAGGTAAGCGGTTGCGTTCAGATTCGGCAGACATAATCAGCGGCTCTTTTGTTTATCCACGAATACCGAGACTTTGAATTAAAGTTTTATAACGTTCGCGGTCTCCTCTTTGAATATAAGACAAAAGACGCTTACGTTGACCAATCATTTTCAATAGTCCCCGACGGGAAGAATGGTCTTTTTTATTAATTTGCAAATGTTTGCTCAAGCGGTTAATTCTGTCAGTGAGCATCGCAACTTGCACTTCACCAGAACCAGTATCGGTTTCGTGAACTTGGTATTGTGAGATTAACTCTTGTTTTCGCTCTTGTGTTAGGCTCATAAATCGACTTTTTCTTTAATCTAGGCAGCAGTCTCCCATATTATCATAGCCGTTTGGCTGTGTGATTAATTAAGATCCCCTTCGGGGAGAAACTAATTCCTAACTCTTAACTATTAACTGATTTGGAATCGCTTTACGAGTCTCCAAATCAAATTCATATCCCCGTGGTAGAATATGCAGCTTTGCACCAATAATTGCCAACCCTTCATCGATTAAAATATCATCAATATTACTATGAGTAATATCTGTTGAGTCAATTATGGTGATTGCACCTTCTCCAATCACTCTAATTTTGTCATCTACAACTAACATCGCGGTATTTTCGTCAATTCCAAATCCTAAAACTGCTTGTTGTTGCTGCGCTAAAGCTGAAATCAAACGTCCCATACGGGCGCGCTGCGAAAAATGTTGGTCTACAATTACTCCTGGAAAAAAACCCATTCCGGGACACATTTTGACAATTTCCATTCGAGGATGTGTTTCGGAATCACCATCAACAATCATAATATCCGGCATTATCGCAGCCCCCGCGCTTGTACCTGCTACTATCATTCCCTCAGATAAGCGTCGGTGAATCGCTGCATCCAATTGAGTATCTTTAATTGTATCGACTATTCTAGCTTGGTCTCCTCCACTAAAGAATACACCAGTAGCTTTATCAATATCTTGCAATGCACTCTCAGAATCTGCATCTTCTTTACTTCTGGTATCAATGATGCGGACATCTTCTACACCCAACTGCTCAAATACGCGAATATATTCCTGTCCTACTTCTATCGGTAAGTCCGTTGCAGATGTAATAATCACAACTCTTGCTTTCGTACCTCCTGCATAGCGAATAAATTCCCGCAGAATCTCGCATTCCCTTTGTTTATCTTCCGCACCGCCAATAATTAACAACGCTCCACGGGTGCTATCCTGCGCCATTTATCCTCCAAATATCTATTTAAGAATAAATATAATTTAAATTTTAATATTATTATAATGTATTTCACGATACAAAAGTATCTAATAATTTCTGGTATAAAAAACAGTCATCAATTAACAGATAATGAAAAGCTAGTACTAGTACAGCGGGCGCGTAAATAAAGCAACCATTAAAGCCTCATAAAAAGCTCATCATATAAGCTTTTGCGCCTTCTGCCTCCTGCCGCTCGATTTGATGCCGAACTGTACTAGTCGGTTGTACAGCGCCCACTAAAATTATTATTACTAGCTAGCAAATATTTGCCGAAACAAATTCAACAATCTTGGTTAAGCCTTCTTGTTTTTTCAAATTTGTAAATACAAAAGGCTTTTCACCACGCATTTTGCGAGCATCTCTTTGCATAATCTGTAAATCCGCACCAACATAGGGAGCTAAATCAATTTTATTTATTACTA
>JBHJOU010000387.1:0-5946 GCA_050329355.1 Rivularia sp. (in: cyanobacteria) | reverse complement strand
AAAAGGTTGCTTACCGCGCATCGCAAAAGTATAAGCATTGGGAGCAGGATGTTGCTTAATGTAGAGTTGGGGAGGCTCAATATCAAGTATTTTACAAGCTTCTAACAAAAGTTTGTGTAGATCGGGCAGTTGTTTATCACTGACCAAAACGCTAGAAGCAATATTTTCTACATAAAAAACTTGTTCTGCCACCGGACCTAAAAGATTCCGTACCATCATATCAATACCAGGAATCTGCTTAAGCGCTTCGGTAGCTTCTTTATCGAGAGGATGACGAAAATAGTCTGCTTTTAGACCAATTAATTGAGATTTTGCGAGTGAGGACATGGGAAGTTGCAAGCTCTACTAAAACGAAACTATGTTTTGGGGCTAGTCGTACAACAAGTCCCTGACAAATAGTATAACGACAATTATATTTACCTACATTTTGTCTCAAACACAAAACCCTTGTAGAGACGTAGCCGGGCGCTACGTCTCAGACAATGTGAAATCACAACTTCATCTGCATGATTAAATCAGTGAACAGTGAACAGTGAACAGTTATCAGTTATCACGGTTTCAGTCGGGGATTTAACCCCGACTGAAACACACCACTTTTAGAAGTGGGGGACTCTGACTCCCAATTGATTTACAGTTTTTAACTGATAACTGATAACTGATAACTGATAACTGTTAAACAACTAACCAGAAACAGAAGCAGCACCATTGGTATCTTGAATGGAATTTTCTACATCTGCTTCAACCTTTTCTATACGCTCGATTTTCGCTCCAATTTTCTGCAATTTCAAATCGAGTCTATCGTAACCACGATCAAGGTAATTCAATCCCTTAATTGTAGTTTCACCGCTTGCGGCCAAACCAGCTACCACCATAGCAGCAGCGGCTCGTAAGTCGGTACCTTCCACAGGTGCGCCAGAAAGTTCCGATACTCCTCTCACAAAGGCAGAATTACCTTTGACACGAATATCTGCTCCCAAGCGATTCAATTCGGAAGCATGACGCAAACGGTTTTCAAATACCGTTTCATTAATGATGCTATCGCCGTTCGCAATGGCTAGCAAGGACATAAACTGCGCTTGCATATCCGTGGGGAAACCTGGATGAGGCATAGTATCAATGTCTGTTGCCTTTAAAATTTCCGCCGGTTTAATACGTAAACAATCTGGTGCATCTTCAATTATAGGTACTCCAATTTCCTGTAATTTGGCAATTATCGGCATTAAATGCTCTGGCATTACAGGTGATAAAATTAATTCCGAACGAGTGATTGCTGCTGCAATTAAAAATGTACCAGCTTCGATACGGTCGGGAATTACGTTGTAATCTGTAGAATGTAATTGAGTAACGCCTTGAATCACAATTTTACTGGTTCCGGCTCCTTCAATTTTGGCACCCATAGAGATACAAAAGTTTGCCAAATCCTCTACTTCTGGTTCTCGTGCAGCGTTTTCAATAATCGTTTCACCGTCTGCTAAAGTCGCAGCCATCATTAACGTTTCAGTCGCTCCGACGCTGGGAAGGTCTAAGTAAATTTTGGCACCTTTAAGTCTACCGCTACCATCGCTAACACGAGCGTTACAAATACCATGTTCAATTTGAACTTCAGCCCCCATTGCTTGCAAACCCCGGACATGAAGGTCTACAGGTCTTGCTCCAATAGCACAACCACCTGGTAAAGGCATTTGCGCTTCTCCCAGTCTCGCGAGAAGCGGACCGATCGCAAAGAAACTTGCTCTCAACTGAGTAACTAACTCGTAAGGAGCTTTAGAAGTAGTGATTTCACTGGCATTGATGTCTAAAATATTGCCATGACGTTGCAAACGCATCCCCAAAGCCAACAAAACTTCACCCATCCGCGATACGTCTGCCAATAAAGGAACGTTACGGATGCGACAATCTCCCGAACATAGCAAAGCCCCAGCCATCAACACTAAAGCAGAATTTTTAGCTCCGCTAATCGTGACATGACCTTCTAAATTCCGTCCACCCAACACTTTCAAGACTGAGGAGTCTGCTAAGGGAGATGAATTTGTTTTTGGTAAACCGTTAGAAGTATTAATAATTCGATCCTCCATACAGAAGAAGTTAATGAATTTTATAAAGAAAGCAAGTTGGTTTTGATTCTACAGTAAAGATTCCATTTGTCTACATATGGGTGATACATATACTCAGGAATCGGTGACTACCGAAGCTGCGGTTATCTCCAGAGCAATCGAGCTATTTTCTGTTTCCCAATACTTCCTTCCCAGAATTATTAACTTGACAAAACTAAATAATTAAGTAAAAATTAAAAACTGTCAACTTTGTTTGCGGAACTGGCGGAATTGGTAGACGCGCTAGATTCAGGTTCTAGTGCCTCACAAGGCTTCCGGGTTCAAGTCCCGGGTTCCGCATTTTAGAGAGGGAAAAGGGAAGAGGGAGCAGGGAGCAGGGAGCAGGGAGCAGGGAGCAGGAAGAAAATATTTATAATCTAAAATCTAAAATCTAAAATCTAAAATTGAATGTGCTGACTAGTTTACAAAATCCTCTGGTAAAACAAATTCGCAAGCTCCACTCTACCAAAGAAAGGCATAAGCAGCAGTTATTTTTGTTAGAAGGGACGCATTTATTGCAAGAAGCTTGCATCCTTGATTACCCCTTGGATATTGTATGCTGCACCTTACAGTGGCAATCAACCCATGAACAACTTTGGCTGCAAATTCTCGACAAGTGCGATCGCGCTGTTGTTGTTAGCGAAGATGTACTCAAAATATTAGCTACCACCGTACAACCGGATGGTGTGGTAGCAACAGCTAAACGGGGATATCAGACTAGGGAAATACCCTTTAGCGGCTGGCAAATAGCCCTAGAAACTGTACAAGATCCCGGTAATCTAGGAACTATCATTCGTACCGCTGCTGCTGCTGGAGCATCGGGTTTGTGGTTAAGTCAGAATAGTGTAGATTTAGATAAACCCAAGGTATTACGTGCTAGTGCTGGACAATGGTTTCGTTTACCGATGCAGGTAACTGAGGATTTGAGCGCAACAGTAATCACAGCTAAACTTGCTGGGATGCAAATAATTGCAACTTTACCAACTGCAAATTTAACTTATTGGCAGGTAGATTGGCAAAAACCAAGTTTAATTTTATTGGGTAATGAAGGTGCTGGGCTATCGACTGAGTTAGCAGAAATGGCAGATTTAAACGTGAAAATTCCGCTTCAACCAGGGGTAGAATCCTTAAATGTAGCGATTACAGCCGCCTTAATTTTATACGAAGCACAGCGTCAAAAAAATTATACTTTTTGAACTCAAATTTATTTATCTTTATCTTTATCTTTTTCTTTACTTTGAAAATATTGTTCAATATCAGCTACCGCATCTTCCCAATCAGCTAAATCAAATATTGGTGAATCCCCAACAGTTTGTTCTTCAAGAATGGGATCGACTGCTAATTCCGGTACAATTTGTTCTGCTGTTTGATCTTCTTCTAACAAATGTTGCAAATGCTCCAAGATTTCTTGGAACTCTTTTGCCGCACCTTGACGTTTTGCTTGTTCGTTTTGCTCCATAATAAATATCTCGTCTGGAATTAATCCTTTATATCATGTCCGGTTAAATACTATAAAGGGAATAGGGAATAGGGAATAGAGAACAGGGAATAACAACTAATCATCCGCACATGATATTAATACACTAATCGTCACAGCGAGAATTACATAATTTCTCAGTGTATTTGTTTATTATAATCTAACCTCAGAATGCGTTTAAATTCTAACTACTGATGATAAACACGCAACAATAATCACTATAATGCAAATTAGATTTATATCTAAAATGTATTCTAAGCAATTATTACGAGATTTTATAAACCGTATCACCACTGAAGTTAATTGTATTTTTTATCGGTTATTAATTGAATATAGCGCTATTACCCAAGTCTGAATTGATTGAGTAATACAGCTTTTATAAAATTGTTTTTAGAAGGGAGACTTGAATAATGAATCGTTTTGCTTTGAAATCTTCTCGCTGGATTTTGTCTGCTGCTATAGTTTGCTCGATTGTAAGTGTAGCAAGTTCTGCTCAAGCAGTTGTAATGAAAAGGGGTACCACTGGTTATAACGTCAGAATTATCCAAAATACCCTTAAATCACAAGGTTTTATGTCCAGTAACGTTGAATCTACTGGATATTATGGTTCAATTACACAAAGAGCTGTAATGAATTTTCAACGCGCTCGTGGTTTAAGAGCAGACGGTGTAGTTGGACCTCAAACCCTCAGAGCAATGGGATTAGCTGGTACAGGTGGTTCCATAGACTCCTCTCCAGCAGGTACCAAAGCAATTGTGAGAGTTAGTAATTCTCTGAATGTACGTTCCGGCCCTGGTACTGGTTACAGCGTTAAACGAAGATTATCTTCTGGAGAAGGAATTTTCATCTTTGCTGAAAGTAACAACGGTTGGTATCGGATTTCTAATAGTAACGAATGGGTACACTCTCGATATATCGAAAGAAGCAACTAATAATAAAAAAGTTGATATCCTAACAAAAATTAACAGATTTTTACTATTAGCCTAGAGTTATAACTCTGGGCTTTATAGTGTAATTTAATATTCATCCCAAAAGTCTATCATAACTACATTAACTTTAAAGCAACTAACGATTCCTTTTATTCTTGCTCTTGCTCTAGTAACATATCAAGCTTATTCTCTATTGTATTTTGCTTTCTCAGAATAGTAGGACGGTCATTATCTAAAGAAACTAATAAATTAGTGACACCTTCTTGTATATTTGCTAACCGCTCTACTGCACTTTGAAGCTGTACCATACCTTCGCGTAATTCTTGACGCTCAAATCTAGCTTCAGTCATTGCATTTAACATAGCTTGAGCAGTTCTAGCATTACTCTCAACTAGCTGTTGAAGTTCTTCATTTGTCATTTCGCTTACTTGTTAAACTTTTATGATTATTAATTGTAATATAATTATTTACTCCTTTCCTTCTCCGCGTAACTTTGCGTTAACCTCCGCGTACCTTCGCGTTTAAAAAACTATATTTATTGTAATTTACTAATATTTTTAAAAAACTTTTTCTACAATCATCGAACCACTTTTCACACCACCAAAAAAACAGATGATAGTAAAAATACTGAAGCGCCATGTTCATAATAAAAGTTATATTCAAAACTCGGCATAAAAAGTGTGCAAGGAAAAGGGTGTATCTATCTACTTACTATGAATCAACCCCAAATCCCTTCTTGGCAGCAGGTTCGCGCTACATTTCAACAAATTTGGGGTTATGAAGATTTCCGTCCACCCCAAGGCGAGATTGTCCAAAGCCTATTAGCAAAAAAAGATACTCTCATTATCATGCCCACGGGCGGAGGTAAATCAATTTGCTTCCAACTTCCCGCACTGTTGCAAACAGGTTTAACTTTGGTAGTTTCTCCCTTGGTAGCACTAATGGAAAACCAAGTACAGGAATTAAAAGAACGCAAACTTTCCGCAGCACTATTACATAGTCAATTATCTCCTTCCCAACGTCGTCAAACTCTACAGGCTTTGGAAAGACAACAACTGAGATTACTTTACCTCTCTCCAGAAACTTTACTCAGTCCCCCGGTTTGGGAAAAATTATCTCACCCAGAACTTGAAATTAACGGCTTAATATTAGATGAAGCCCATTGTTTAGTACAGTGGGGCGATACCTTTAGACCAGCTTATCGAAGATTAGGGGCAGTAAGACCAGCGCTACTCAAGTCAAAAAGAAGAGGAACAAAAATAGCGCTAGCCGCTTTTACCGCCACCGCTGACCCTTTAGCCCAAACTGTAATTTCAGAAACTTTGCACTTACAGCAACCTGCTGTATTTAGATTGAATCCCTATAGAAATAATCTTAACCCAAACGTCCGGATTATTTGGACTCCACAGGGAAGAACGCAACAATTATTAAAGTTTATTCAAAAAAA
>JBHJOU010000491.1:0-20207 GCA_050329355.1 Rivularia sp. (in: cyanobacteria) | reverse complement strand
AGGTAGAACCCCGGAATTAGCAAGGGAGGATTAGGGGATGGGGAGATGGGGGGACTTTCGGGATGGGGGGACAAGGGGACAGGGAGATAAAGTAGAATTACAACCCTTGACCTTTGACCTTTGACCTTTAACCTTTGACCTTAAACCTTTAACCTTTGACCTTTAACCTTTGACCTTAAACCTTTAACCTTTAACCTTTAACCCATTTTCTCAAAAAAAATCAAAATTGCTCACTCAGATCGGTTCATTTGACCGTCAGTGATGTTAAAGTGCAAAATATTCTTGTGAAATTCTCAGCGGGCTATCAATGCTGAAGAAGCTACAGAAAAAACAAATTTCTCTGATTGCTGGTGCAGGAATCTGTGCCTTCCTGGTTGGAGCTATGGTTTCAGCCCCCCAAATTGGCAAAAATTTGGGGCAATTATTCAATGGTAATAGTCAGTCTGAGCCGATATCTGAGGCGAATATAGCCAAATCTGTTGTTTTGCCTTTGGTAAATCAATCTCCCGAAGAGCGTGCGACTAAGTTGGCTGAAATTGCCAAAAGTTCAGCCTCCGTTGAACAATATCGCGCTCGCTATCTTTTGGCTAATGATTTATTAGAGAAAAAGCAAGCAACGGAGGCTCTGAAGTTACTTGATGGTCTTGACAGAAATTATAAAGCTCTTGCACCCTATGTTTTATTACAACAAGCTCGTGCATATGATATTTTAGGTGACAATGGCAAAGCTTCTGATCAAAGGCAAGCTGTTGTTAGAGATTATTCTCAAGAGCCAGTTACTGCTAAGGCTTTGTATTTAATTGGAGCCGAAGAATATCAAAATAAGGCGATCGCCGAATTTCCTTCTAATCCTTTGACTTGGGAAATAATTCGCGGACGTTTGCAAAATAATCCGAATCAGCCAGAATTACAATTAATTCTTGCAAAACAAGCTTTTGAACAACCGGGAATTGTTCCGGTGTTAGATACGCTAGTTAAAGAACCAACCCTTAAACCAGAGGATTGGCAAGTAATTGGGAATGCCTATTGGGAAAATAAGCAATTCGGAAAAGCAGCCGCAGCTTATGAAAAAGCAACTCCTAGCGCTGCAAATTTTTACCGTCATGGTAGAGGTTTACAAATTGGTGGGGAAAGAGAAAAGGCTCAAATCGTTTATCAACAAATGCTTAAGAACTTTCCCGATGAGCCGGAAACAGGAAAAGCTTTGTTAGGTTTGGCAGATTTAACGAAAACTGGTAGCGAAAGTTTACCTTTCCTTGAGCAAATAATTGCCAAATTCCCAGAGCAAGCAGGGGAAGCATTAATTCGTAAATCAAAAATTCTGCAATCCCAAAATAATGATTCCGGTGCTAGGGAAGCTTTAAAGCTACTAATTACTCAGTTTGCCAAAAGCGAAGAAGCCGCAGAATACCGTTGGAAAGTCGCCCAAGATAAAGCTAAAGCTAAAGATTTTCAAGCTGCATGGGAATGGGCTCAACCGATTCCGCTGCAAAATCCTACTAGTATTTTAGCTCCTAGAGCCGGTTTTTGGGCTGGTAAATGGGCAACAAAACTTGGTCAAGAAGCTCAAGCAAAACAAACTTATGAATATGTATTGAGTAATTTTCCTTACTCTTATTACGCATGGCGTTCCGCTGCAACTTTAGGGTTGGACGTTGGTAATTTTAATACCGTGCGTGACATGAGTCCGGAAATGGTAGAGCGGATACCTCCTTTACCACCCGCAGGCTCCGATACTTTTAAGGAGTTGTATCTATTAGGACAAGAACGAGACGCTTGGCTGCAATGGGAAACTGAATTCCAAAATAAGCAACAGCCAACTGTCGCCGAACAGTTTACTGAAGGTTTGATGCAATTGGCAAGGGGAAATTATGTCGGGGGAATTTCTACGGTAAGCAAATTAGAAGATAGGGAAAAGCCTGAAGAAAAAGCACAATATCAGGAATTGAGTCGAACAAATATGTATTGGCAGGCTCGTTATCCATTTCCTTATTTTGACCTGATTAACAAGTGGTCTAAAGAACGTCAACTTAATCCTTTCTTGGTAGTTGCACTGATACGTCAGGAGTCAAGATTTCAAGAAAAAATTAAATCTGTCGCTGATGCTACTGGTTTGATGCAGGTACTGCCGAGTACAGCAAAATGGATTGCACCGCAAATTAATGTAGATTATGCTACCACTGACATAACAGACCCCAATGACAATATTATGTATGGTACGTGGTATTTAGACAGTACCCACAAGCAATACCAAAATAACTCATTGTTGGCGATCGCTAGTTACAATGCAGGCCCGGGAAATGTTTCTAAGTGGTTGACAACTTTACCAAAAGATGATCCGGATGAGTTTGTCGAAGCTATTCCCTTTCCCGAAACTAAAGATTACGTTCGTCAAGTATTGGGAAATTACTGGAATTATCTGCGAATTTACAACCCCCAGATATCTCAGTTAGTAGCTCAATATTCTGCAAAACAACCCCAGCTTGCAGGGCAAGAAGCCGAGAAACCAGCAGTAACAACCAAACAGACACCGGGGAAAAGCAATTAGTAAAGGTTAAAGGTTAAAGGTTAGAGGTTAAAGGTGAAGAAGGGTGGGTTGAGAAGTCGGGTTTTTAGGATGATTGTCTTTTCTCAAAGAGATTTAACCTAAAAACCCGACTTCTGAAGTTTACGGATTAGTTTTATTCTAGTTTGCTTACCAGTAACGGGGTAATCACATTTGATTAATATCTAAATTCAGTATAATTAAAACCTTAACAATCAATTTAATCAGTATTTATTTCCTACTTTTGTGCGTAGCATTACTGAGATAAGACGATGTACATAGTATAAATATAAATATTAGTTAAATTGATGCCAAGCATAAGGTGTTTCTATGACTGAAGATTTTTTATTTGTACTACTTAAAGTTATTTGGCAGGATTTAATAAGGGATGTAGCTTATGATTCAACAAAACAAAATTGGCAAGTTCTTCAAGCCGTTATTGATGAAAATAAGCATAATAAACAGGTTAATCAAAGTTTAATTATTGCATTAAACAAGTGTTTTTACTCTTCAAGCAAAATTATTGCCGAAAAATGTCGAGAAGAATTGATTAAAAAGTCTACTTTTATTCAGTATCGTGGAGCAAAAATTTACAGCCCTCCCCAAAATGATACAGATATTAGAAATTTAGAAGGGAAAATTAAGTTTCTGGAAAAGCAATTAAAACAAACTAGTAAAAAACATTCAAACAATCAATCATTTATAATTTTTAATCAACTTGAAGAGCTATTAAAGCAATTATCTCAATCAGATTATCAACCTTACCATGAAGATAAGAATATAAATGATAAACTATTTGCAGAAGTAGAAAAAGATTGTAATGTAGATATTTATAAAACCGCTCTCAGGGATGATAAAAATGGTTTACTCAAAGAAATTTTTAACGGTTTTTTGATAGAAGTTGAGCCTAACGAACAGCTTAATCGTATATTTAATGCTAGGACATATTTGATATTAAAACAGATACGTAATAAGTTTTAAACTAAGTTATTTTTCACCTCAATAGTTTTGATAATTGCCTCTTTATCTTCCATGGTTGCTTGATGACATAAAATCTTCCATTTATATTGGACTTCACGCTTACCTTTATCTACTTCCCGACGACATTCAGCTTCATACCAACCTTGACGCATTAAATGTAATATTGGTAAATGTAATCTTTGTGATTTTCTTTTTTGGTCATATTCTATATTTACTTCTGCTAAAGCTTTATCAAGCTCTAAAATTAATTTTTGTTCTAACCAAGTATGAGAAATATTATCTGTTAATTCTAAATAAAATTCATAAAGTGATTTTTCAAGATTCGGGGTTACTCGATAATATACAATAAATAAATTAAACTTTATTTTGATTTCTTCTATTGCCAGAATCATATGATTAACGTGCATTTTCTCTCCGGTAATATTGGTCATATCTTTACCTTTACGAATAAATGCAAGTAGTGGTGTTTGATAGTAAAAACCTGTGACTTCAACAATATCGTTGATATGATAACGATATAATCCGGCTGTTGTAGTTAATAAAATGCTGTAACGTTTACCTAGCTCTAATTCGTAAGCTGATAATATAGGAAAATTGGATGTTTCTAAATATTCTTCCGGGATAAATTCGTAGTAATTTGTATTAATGGCTAAAATTCCGTCTGGAGTATTATCTAGATAAGGTAAAGTCATTTGTGCTTCACTAGCGAGATATCCTAAATCACGAATCGGTAAATCTCCAAAAAAATCAGATAATTTTTCTGCTTGAGTCCCCACACTTCCACCAATCCAACAACTGATTAAATTAAGATGTTTCCAATAGTCTTTGGGTAATAGATTATTTGTTTCTTTTACAATTATTTCTAACTCTTTAGCCCGTTTTCGTTGGGGTTTAAATAATGTTTGTAGTTTGGAGATAACTTCAGGTTGATGAGATGATTTAATATCTATTTTACCATCATAAATTGAACGAATCAGTTCTTCTTTATGAGTATTGATAAATCCAGCAATGCGGAGGAGAGTACTGGGATTAGGAGTGCAAATAAAAGATACTTGTCGGGATAAAAGAAATAGCGCGATCGCAATATATCTTTCCTCATAGTTCTTTAATTGCAAAACTTGATGAGGAATAGCATAGGAACTGCGAATAATAGCGGGAATATTCTCATAAATTTTGCCGGAAATACTACCGTAAGGAATTCCTGAAGCAGTGTAACCTTCAATAGCAGAACTAACAATACCAGCTGAGGCAAAATCTAGAAATTGAGGATGATCTAAAAGAATGCGGTAAAGCCATTGTCTCATTAACTCAGACGTTAATTTTTCCGACTGCTTGGTTACAGGTATATATTTGGGTTTACCCGTCGTACCACTAGTCGTATTCAACATGAAAGGTTGTTCGGTAGTTAAAACCGATTGTTCCCCTTTGATAACGCGATCGCAATAAGGACGTAATTGCTCATAATCTCGAATTGGAACAGCTTTACGGTAGTCTTGTTCAGTTTTAATCTGAGAAAAATTATGTTCTCTACCGAAAACTGTATTTTGATTTTTATTCAGCAAGTTCAATAAGAATTTTTGCTGAGTTTCTTTTGGTTTTGTCGCTGTAATATCTAGCTGTTTTGCTAAGTATTTACCTTGTAGTTTAACGGCTAATTTTAATATTAAAGACATTGTTTTATTTGATTTTATTTATTTTTTTTAACGCAAAGTAGCGCAAAGGTTTACGCAAAGGAATGCAGAGGTTTAACCAAATTTTTGTGTTTGATTACAAATTAATAATTTCATGAGTATACTTTTCCAATATGCTATTTTTAACTTCAATTCCTAATCCCGGTTTACGCAACAAACCAGCTTTACCACCGTTACCAAAATGAATATTTTCGGTACTAATATCTTCGGTTAATAAAAGTTTTCCGTAAGAACCTTCAACAAACATCACATCATCTAAATAAGCAGCAATATGTCTCCCAGCAGCAGAAAGAATAGCTGTTTCTCCGACTTGACATCCTAACTGGAGTTTGATTCCTTTGCTGAGTGCTAATTCAGCTATTTCTAAAGTTTGAGCAATACCTCCACATTTGGAAATCCGCAAGTTAAAGAAGTCACAAGCATTATTTGCAATTAAAGCTTTAGCATCTTCTAAGGTAACTAAAGATTCATCAACCATAATGGGAATAGATGACTTTGCTTTCAACTCTGCTAAAGTTTCAGGTTTGCAACGAGGTATTGGTTGTTCAACGCTATCTATTTGTAATTCTGCTAATTTTTGGCAAGCATTGATAGCAGATTCAACATTATAAATACCATTACCATCAATTCGTAAAGAAACTTCAGCACCAACGACTTTACGGATAGCTTGAATGCGAGCATAATCATCTTCTCCAGTTGTTTTAATTTTGATATATTGCAGTCCAAATAATTTAAAATAATTAGCGTTTTTAACCGCTTTCTCTATAGACGAAGAAGTTATAACACCACTATATGTAACAGAATTGCGTTTGGGTGGGAGAATCTTTGCTAAGGAAATATTTTGACTTTTTAATAAACAATCAATAATCGCAAGTTCAAAGCCAGTTTTTGCTGCATTTGGTGCAATAATACCATCCGTTGTTGTGGAAGGAATGCTTTTAGAGATATCAAAAAGATAGGTAAGAGGTTCTGAGGAATTATCAAGCTCTGGATAATCAATTTGAGAAACTACAGGAAAGATTTCCTCAGCCATGAATTTTAAGCAAGATGAAACAGTTTCTCCTGTAACATAAGTTCTAGCAACAGCTTCTCCATAACCGATTGTTCCATCTTCACCTTGAATCTTGACAACGATTGAATCTGAGTAAGTTCTAGATTTAACACTATGGGAGAACGTTTCTGTAAAAGGAATTCTCAGAGCAAATAATGTTGCTTTAGTTATTTTCATGTTTGATTTAATTTGATTTAAAAAGATATTTGAAGATGTAGAGACGTAAAATTTTACGTCTCAAATAGATAATTTTTGAAGACATTGATTTATATCATTTGGGTTTCTATCGCTAAAGCAAATTCTCCAAAATAGCGTTTGATAAAAATATTTTCCCGAAAAGTGATATCAATAATGGCTGATAAATCTTCTTTATCAAAACCATAATATTCGATATAATTTACTACTGAATCTAAACCTTCTTCAGCATGACGAATATCAACTTCTGAATGATGATAAAACCATTCCAAATTTGCTGCTGATAAATGATGATATTGTTCTAAAGCTTTACCAATACGACTCGATAAACGAGAAAGCATCCATTCAAAACAGGTAACTTCAAGAAGAACACTTAAACCAAATTCTTTCAAAGTTCCAAATAAGAAAGGCTCCGACATTAACTCTTTCAATTCTTCTTGGAAGCCATTTTCTAATTGCTGGATCATTTCTTCTGTAAACCGGGCTGAATCAGCTAGTTTGTACAGCAAAGATGGATGAGAAATTCCTTCTTCATCAAGCCCTAATTCCTCCAACATATTATGCATGATATGAGGAGCAACAGTAGGTGGTGCAGCAGAATATAAGAAAGCTAAAATTTGCGGACTTTTAAGGTGAGTTTGACAAATATTGCCAATGAAATTATCGTAAAAAGCTTTATCTGCATCACCAGAAACTAAGCATTGAAAAGCTTCGGACTCTTCAAAAAATTTTACGTGTTTTGAGTAGCTCGCTTCAATATATTCACGAATTTTCATATTTATACCTATAAGTTAATCAATTTCTCTACAGATAGTATTCCCAAAAGTTTGCTTAAAAGTTTACCCAAGAATTATTTATGATTAGATGACTCAAGCCTGAAAAGTATCTACTCGGATTTGAGAATATTCTATTTAGTTAATATCAGAAAAATTACTCAGATTCTAGATATGATGTGTCAGTATCTAGTTTCTGTACAATGTACAAAAAATAAATTGAAAATAAAAATGGTTTATATACGTGCTGAGTTGAATTCTGACTAGCAACAATAGAATTATTTTGATCAACTCATTAGATGGCTATTTTACTGTGGAATCAATCTAAACTACAGATATAATTAGGGTTTGCTGTAAAAGTTTTCTAATGGGGATAGGCAAGAGGCTTTCTTGCAAGAGGCTGTCTTGGTTTAATATTGATTTATATTTCTTTATATAGCGTTATTTTTTTGTGCCAGCTTACTTACTGTCCATATAGTTCTTGACATAATGGGCTGGTATGGTTTCAGATAATTGCAACTTAACTCCTCACTCCTAACTCCTAACTCCTAACTCCTAACTCCTCACTCCTCACTCCTCACTCCTCACTCCTCACTCCTAACTCCTCACTCCTAACTCCTAACTGCTCACTCCTAACTCCTAACTCCTCACTCCTCACTCCAAACACAAATCATCATCATCTTGCCTATAATTTTGCAATGCATCACATCCTTTAGTCAATAAATTTTCTAAAGTCAAACTATCTAAATCTCGTAATATTATAGTGCCGTTATTAGTACCGCTGAGTAGAGTTTTACCGTCGGGATTAAAGCTAATACTGGTAAATTCTTCCTTGTCTGCTTTTAAAGTAATTAATAATGTACCATCGCGCCGCCAAAGTTTGATTTTATCTTCGCTGGTGGCTGCTAAAAATTTACCATCAGGGCTGAAAGTTACACCAGTAAATTCTTCACCTTCTCCGATTAAAGTTTGCTGCAATTCACCATTTTGATTCCACAATTTAACGGTACCATCAAGACTGGCTGAGGCGATTATATTACTTTTATTAGACCAATCAACACCAAATACGGGGCGTTTGTGTCCCGATAAAGTGTGTAGTAATTTACCCGAATTATCCCAAATTTTTACTGTATTATCATCGCTAGCAGAAGCAATAAATTTACCATCATTGCTAAAATTTACCCAGTTTACTGCTTGTTTATGTCCTAATAAAGTTGCGATTAATTCGCCATTTCTACGCCATAACTTAACAGTTTTATCTTTACTAGCGGAAGCAAAAATATTACTATTTATTGACCAAGCAACACTTAATACTACATCATGATGAGCGGCAATAGTATTAATTAATTTGCCGTCATTTCGCCATAATTTAATAGTTTTATCTTTACCAGCAGATGCCAAAATTTCACCGTCAGGACTAAAATTGACATCCCAAATTTCTTCTTGAGATGGCTGTAAAATTTTGATTTGTGTACCGTTGCGAGTCCATAATTTAATAGTTTTATCAACGCTTGCAGAAGCAATTAAATTACCATTTGGGGAAAAACTCACGCTAGTTACGGCTTGATTATGAGTTTTGAGGTTGCTTAATAATAAATCTTGCCAAGACCAAAGTTTCACCGTTTTATCTCGACTTGCGGAAGCTAAAGTTTTACCGTCGGGGCTGAAAGTAACATCATTCACCCAATCTTTGTGTCCTTTAAGGGTTCCTAAAAGTATCCCATCTTTCCAACGCCAAAGTTTTACGGTTTTATCGGTACTAACTGTGGCAATAATTTGATTATCGGGACTAAAACTCACAGCCGTAACAGCTTCTGAATGGGCGCTAATAACTTTTAATAACTTTCCTTGACGATTCCACAATTTGACGGTGTTATCTAAACTTGCTGAAGCGATAATTTCACCATTATTTGACCAAGAAATGCTGGTGATTGCATCACGATGTCCTCTAATAGTAAAGATATTTGTACCGTTTTGATTCCACAGTTTAATAGTTTTATCACTGCTAGCAGACGCGAGGGTTTCACCATCGGGGGAAAAAGCCACTTGTAAAACAGCATCATCATGACCAAATAATGTTTTAAGTAACTTACCTTGACGATTCCATAACTTGATAGTTTTATCGGTACTTCCAGAAGCAATTACTTTACCGTCGGGACTAAAGGTGACACTATTAACTACATTTTTATGCCCTAATAAAGTCGAATTTACTAATTCATCTACACTCCAAAGTTTCACAGTTTTATCTTGAGAAGCAGAAGCAATAGTAGTACCATCTGGACTAAATGTTACACTATTAATTACATCTGTATGTCCTAATAATGTTCGGAATAATTTACCGTTTGGATACCATAATTTAATGGTTTTATCAGCACTAGCATCAGCAATTAAAGCGTTGATTGGATTAAAAGCTACGCTATTAACTCCTGCAAAATGTGCTTTTAAAGTTGCTTTTTCAGTAATTTGCGGAACTACTTGATGTAAAGTTGTCCTCACCTGAGCTTTTGTGTAATCGTCAGGTAAAATCGCAGCTTGGAATTTTTTAGCAGCTTTCAAACCTTTTTTTAAAGCTTCAAAATTCTTACCAGAAGATGCAAGTTCTTCTGCGGATGCACTGGTAGCGATAATTTCGCTAATTAAGGCTTGTCTCCACAAATATATTGTCATAATTGTTGAAGCTGTTAAAGCCAAAATAGTTGTAATAGAACCTGTAAGTGCTATTTTTAAGAAACGATTTATTTTGACTTCGCTAAGCTTTTGCTGTTGTTGACTTTCTACTAATTGAGCTTGTAATTTTTGCTGTTCTAATTCTGCTGATAGCTGTTCAATTGACCTACGACTTAGTTCTTCTCGTTTGCGAAGTTCTTTTAATTCTGTTAATAAATCTAAGCCTTGGTAGGATTGATTATCAATGACTTTCGATTGCTTTTTCTTCCTGAGTTCGCTGTGGAGTTGAGTAATTTCTGCTTCTCTTTCCTGTACTTGATTTCTTAATTCTTTTAACTGAATTTGTAAGTTTAATTCGGTTTGTTGTAAAGAGCGAATTAAATCAACTAGATAATCATGAATTAATTGATAGCGTTCGGTAACATCAGCAAACAATACGACTAAACCGGAACTTACTAAAATTTCTAAAATTAATTCTAATTTTTCTGCTGAATCTAACTCAGTTAATTCTGTGATTAATTCTGCTTTAGTTTTAAACGGTCTTTTGTGGTTTTCATCGGTTAATAAATATAAAACGAGTAAAGCTGCTTGTTCGTTTTCTGCACCACAATCTTTAATTATTTCCTTAATATATCGCTCGATCAATTTATTCGGTCGATAAGGTTCGTATTTTGCTAAAGTTGTAATTCTTTCATCTTGAAGTTGCGCTCCTACTACTTGTAATTCAATCGGACGGACTTCTCCCAATTCGGAAGATAAATCTTCGACTAAAGCATCAATTAAAGCTGGTTCAATATTGTATTCGGAACGTTCAGTTAACTGTTGAATAACCCTAGTAGCATCTGAAGAAGAAAGATTATTAACTTGATAGCGGATATCTTTATCTAAAATATTATCGCCGATGGAATCTTGTTTTGCTAAAAGTTTTAAATCAAGTAAATGGTGTAAATAATCTTCTCTTAATGAGAAAATGATTTTGACAAAAGCGATGTTTAAACATTCACAGATAAACTTATCAAACTCTTGCTTTTGCTTTCTATCGGTATAAACAAAGAAAAATTCTTCTAACTGATCAAAAATCAACACAGTTATCAAATGATTCCGCGCATTTTCTCTTAATTGTTCTAAAATAGCTGCTATTTTAATCGGTGTTGCAGGATAAGGTGGAGCTTCTAATTCTTTCGTATAAATATATCGAATTGGTGATTTATTGGCAAACATTGCTTCACTAACAGACTTACCCAATTCCCGTACCCAATCAGTGTAAACTTGTAATACCACGGGTACGGCAATTTGATCGCCAATCGGTCTATTTTGTAAAGCTGGTACTAACCCCGCATTCACAATAGAACTTTTACCTACTCCCGATTCACCGTGAATCAAAATTAACTTTTGATCCGAACGACTAATTTTTCCAATTAACAAATTAATATCACGTTCCCGACCAGAAGCAGTAATTTCTAAAGCAACATCTGTATTTTTTGCCGGTGAAACTAACACCGGATTTTTCCCTTGAATTTGGGGTTGTAACCTACCCGCACCAATAAAAGCACGCAAACCATACTGTTGTTCTACCGAACGTCGTTTACCACGAATCAAAAAAGCTTTATTATATTTCCCAGACTCATAATATAGCGATCGCAATCGTCGTAAAAGCCGAATATAGCTCGGAGCATCATAACGATAATCGCTATTGTGCAACGCGATCGACAACTGATTACTAGCATTTTCTAAATGTTGTTGAGCGGTTTTCTCGTCACCCAAATATCGTAGAGCTTTCACCAATACCAACTGATAAACCTGCTCTAATAGCAGTGGAAATAAACCTTGATGTACTCTATGATTAGTTTTGGCTTCTGCTAAATAAAACAGCGATGCTTGAGCATATTTAGTTGCTTGCTTCCAATTTAACTGTTGCAACGCTACATCGGCTAAATAACCACAATCGCAAGCAAGTTGAGTGTAACTACCATATCGTTGATGCAACTCCAAGGATTTTTGAGCAACTATTTGTAACTGATTCCAATCCTGAAGCTGTTGTAAAACTTCGTTTAACTGTCCGATAAATTGCGACACCAAAACCGGATGCTCTGCAAGTTCAAATATTTCTAAACATTGCTGAAAATAAACCGCCGCAGATTGCCAATTAAAATATTGCTCTCCGTGATTCCTCTGTGCTAATTGGTAAAAGCATAAACCAGTATAGTACAGAATGACTCCCTGGTGCAGCAGGTGAGGGGAGAGGGGAACAAGGGGATGGGGGGACAAGGAGATGGGGGGAAAAGGGGATGGAGAAGAAACTGCTAGTTGATCTTTTTTCTGAACACTATAAATTAATAATTGATAACTTTTGCGAAAGTGATTGATTGCTTTTTCTATGCAGTCTTTAACATATTCATCTAAACCAAACACAAATTCTAAACTAGCATCTAATTCTGGGGTTAAATTGATTCCACGAGCTTGTAAGTCTTTGATAGCATGATGCAGTTCGTTGCTATGCTGCCAAACTTGTTCTAAAGTACATTGACGATATTCGGATGATTTTTTTGGGGTAATTGAAGATTCTTTTTCTCTTGTTGCAGCAATATTTAAAACTGTAGTAAATAATGATTCAGTTTCCCGTTGCAAAAATTGGATTAATTGAGCCGTTGTCATTTCAAACTTAATCGGTGTTCCAGCCCAACTAGCAAAATCTGGCGCTAATCGTCGTAATTTTCGTAATACTTCTTCATTTACCCACAGCACCATGGGAAAAGGATGTTTTTTACGAAATTCGTCTCGTATATGGTTGATACTAGTTAATAAATCATCAAGTCCATTTACTGACTCTAAACCCAAAATCATTAATGCTATGTGAGGCAATGTTTGGTTTTTTTTTGAGTCAGTTTTAACAATTTTGGTGTGAATTGTCGTATATAAACTCCTGGCGTGAGCAGGTAAAGATACTTTTTGCAGTAAATAATCTTTTCCTAAAATTTGTTGGAGTTGTCCTAATATTCGCTGTTGTAAAACTTGATAATTACAGGATACCAAAACCAGAGAAAATTCACCGCGAGAAAGAGAAATTGCTCGCGTTAAACTTCTCAATGCACTAGTATTAACAACGACTAAATCTGATTGTTTTGTTGTTCCAACCATGATTTAAATTTTTGGGTTTCTGCTAAAACTGGATTGACAGCGAACCACACTCCTTGATGATCACGGTACTCAAAAACAAACAAACTGCGTAACAAAGTATGATATTCAATATCTCCTCTGACTCGCTGTTGTTTGACTACCTGAAAAATTAATTCCCATTCCGGAGAATCAATCGCATTTGCTCGATAATCGCGATGTCTTTGAATTACCAACTCGACGCATTCTTTACTAAAAGGTGGGTCTTGTTCCCTGATACAATCAAACAGCAATCCTAGTAAGTCTCGCACATGACCGCCACTAATTAAACATAGTCTATTCAACGTTTCCGGACTATCAAATAGTTCTGTTATAAAATGTAACCGTTCTTGGGGATTAATCGTAGGAAAAGCCCTCGCTAAAACCATTTGTCGCAAACTTTCTAATCCAGGAATAAAAATTTCACCACTACGTTTATATACTGGTATCATTGGTAAAACTTTTGGCGCAACACCACCACCTAAACGATGCTGTAATTGAGCGCTGTCGTTGGAAAAAGTTAATCCCAAAGGTATTGTATAAACAATATGACAATTGAGTTTGCGTAATTGTTCACCGCGATCAATAAATAAATATTCCGGTAGAGAACGTCCCGATGGTAAAGCTCTAATTGCTACTCGATCGAGGTTATCAACAATTACTACCAATCCTTTTTTCCCTTTAGCTTGAAGTTCTTTATTAGCACGTCCTAATAACTCATGATTGATCGAATGCAAAATATTTAAAGTTCGTGGTTCTAGGTAATCCCTTAACCGTCGTCGTAACTGCGGACTTTCCTTTGTTTTCGCAGTAATTTTCGCAATCCCGATCGATAATTCACCTTCCAACTCCAAATCAATTGGTGTTTGCAGAAAATCAACAATTTCACTGAATAGCTTGGTAAAATATGACGGCTTCAAACGAATTTTTATCTTCTCCAAACTTTCAGAAACAAGTCCTGCGATCGCCAAAAAAATATCGGTAACATCTAAGTCCACCATTTCTAATACATGGGTAGATTCAAAATAGACTACGTGAAATTTATTTAGCTCTAATTCTGCTTTTAATCGTAGTAATTCTGTGGATTTACCGCAGCCAATATGTCCGGTAAAAAGTTGAGTAGTAGGTGTATCCGGTGATATTCTAATAATAGTCCGTCCTAGGGCTTCAATAATTTTTCCACCTCTTACCGAAGCGAAATCAATATAATATCGTCGAGCATCAGCATCTCCCATTACTAGAGGTTGGCTCGGATTACACGCTTGATAAAATCTTTCTAAGTTTAGAAGCATAAAAGACGGCAACTCGCTTGATTTTAAAGACGAGATTTATCACATGATAAGGATTTTGATTATCGAATTATTTTCACTCTAAATACAAATTACAAATGCACAATTCCGGATTTATAATTAATTTATATTTTGCTAATTTTTGGATAAAATTGTTACAGAAATATCTATTTTTTTGATTAGATAAAAAACTTCAAAGACCCTTCTACAAAGGAATCATTAAAAAGTCAGTTTTTTGAGCTTAAATATATGTAAAGCAAGATAAATGTGGTAAAAATCCAACTTCTTACCGAACATTTTTCTATTAATAACTATGTTTCCTCTTTAACATCAGCAATCAAGTATTATCTGTAAGAAATATCAATTAATATTTATAATTGTAGTGCCAGCCGAAAAGCTCGCTAGCTACTAACAAGGAGCGAGACCCGGACACTACGAACGCATTACCCTGCATAATTAATGTGGTGGACTATTAGCAGTAAAGAACATATTGCGTGCTAGTATTATCCAGCAAGCCTGCCCTCGAACGAAGTGAAGGGATGCTCGCACTACTTAATAATTTCATAAATCATTTATAACTGCTATATATTTCATAAACAAACTAAAAAAAAATGATTAGAATCAAATTAATTCTGTGTGTGATAAAAATCACAATTACATCAAAGGCGGCAAATATCATGAAATTTTAATGATTTAAAATGATACTATTCACCCTTATGTTTCGGTTTTCCCGGTGCAAAATTTAAATGAAGCTGTTGAAATTATTTTATGAATACAGGACTTACGCAATTGTCACAAGATCCTGGGAAGGTGCGTGACACGAAAACCTTATTATTGCGTTAAAAAATAAGCAAAGTGTCACAGCACCCTACGAGCAAAATATGCCAGTTGCGTAAGTCCTAGAATAATCAAAATTGAGTATCATTATCTAAGTACATTTTTGTTTATATAAAGAAAAATACTTAAATAAACCAATCATTTTCAAATTAATTAGATAAGAAAAATTATGATATAAAGACATTAACTGAGAATGAAAAATAATACTGCATTAATTTTTACAGTTTCCCGAACGAAGACAATCTTTAATTCGGTCATCTCTAGCCGATATTTGAAATGTTGTTAAATATGATTGAATAACGTTTCTACCACTAACAACATCAGTAATTTGAGAAACTTCTTGATCGAAAAGTTGTAACCCATTAATATTAGTGAAACTACCAACCGCATTCCATCCGATAACAGGTAATGCCAACATGGCGCAACAAACTTTACTATGCATCATTAACCTCAACCTCAAGTAGAATTGTAGGTTACACCATAGTAGATTCCCTCTTTAACAAACAGACCTTTAGACTTTTCTGATAACTTATCCAGAGCAAATTCTGGAAACCCGGAGAAAAAGTAGTTAGGAGTTAGGAGTTAGGAGTTAGGAGTTAGGAGTTAGGAGTTAGGAGTTAGGAGTTCAGCTAAAACACATAGGACTTACGCAACTGGCATATTTTCTTGTAGGGTGCTGTGACACTTATAGAAATTCTGAACGTAGTAATAAGGAACCTGTGTGTCACGCACCAACCACCTGTATTGCAAATTAAATGTTGAACAGCTTATCTGTTGCCCATCCATCATGACTTATGCTCAATATTCTATACTTAACTCTAAACTTATACTTATAATTAACAGCTAATAATTGATAATTCACATGACTAGTTCCCCAAAAGCAGAAACCACTACAACAGATATTGACTTGGAAGCGACTTCACAAGATGTTCTCGATGAATTACCTGGTGAAGTCGAAATGTCGCTGTTCGATCATCTAGAAGAATTACGACAACGGATTTTTTATTCCCTGATAGTCGTGGTGTTAAGCGCGATCGCGTGTTTTGTTTTCGTCAAACAAATTGTCCAACTGCTAGAAATACCAGCCCAAGGAGTAAAATTTCTTCAACTCGCTCCTGGAGAATATTTTTTCGTATCAATTAAAGTCGCGGGTTATACGGGTTTAGTTTTAGCTAGCCCATTTGTTTTATACCAAATAGCTCAATTTGTATTACCGGGATTAACTCGACGGGAACGTCGTTTACTCATACCCGTATTTATGGGTTCTACCGTACTATTTATATCCGGATTAGTATTTGCTTATTTCGCATTAATTCCCGCAGCTTTGAATTTTTTCATCAACTACGGTGCGGATGTAGTCGAGCAAAGTTGGTCAATTGATAAATATTTTGAATTTGTTTTATTATTACTATTTAGTACTGGTTTAGCATTTCAAATTCCTGTTATTCAACTGTTACTTGGTGCTTTAGGAATTGTCTCTTCTAAAATGATGCTTTCAGGATGGCGTTTGGTAATTATGGGAGCGGTAGTTTTGGGAGCTGTTCTCACACCTTCCACAGATCCACTAACCCAAAGTCTTTTAGCAGGAGCAGTTTTAGGATTATACTTTGGTGGAATTGGTTTAGTTAAGTTAATCGGTAAATAATGCAAATTACCTATGAGGATTTTGAAAAAGTAGAAATTCGTGTGGGGACATTTGACAGTTGGCAATTACCAATTCCCAATTCCCAATTCCCAATTACCTACTCCTTAAAAATAACAACAATTTTTTAACCTAATCTATTTATTTTTATTGAGAAAATATGCTCTAGCTGATGCTTGAACTTAAAAGCTATAATATCCATTCAGAAGTGCGCTCACCTAAATCCAAAGGCACACTCACAGCTTTGCCAAGTCGCGGACGTTCTCGTGTATCCTGAATAAACTCTCGTACCTGTTGGCTTCCACCCATCCCATCAAGATAACTGCCAATACTATCCAAATGTTCTAGGTACTCAGTTTCAGTTAAGGGAAACGAAGCTTGTTCCAAATATTTCCACATCACCTGTAGAAATAGTTTGCCCATAGTGCGACGCAACTGGACATCATAAGAACGTCCCCACTTATCAAGTAATATTTGACGTAGTTCTTGTCCTGTCATTGCTTTACTTTTCGGAGATTTTACATTTAGTAATGATGTGAAGTTCCGTAACTCCAGTATGATAGAAACATAAAGAAATGTAATGCTAGAAAATAGAATGTGAGAAAATCTTCAAAAAAGATGATCTGACATTGAGATGGGGCATGGGCATAGTAGACAAGAGTTTCTCAATTTACAGAACTCAAGTCAAAAAAATTAACAAAAACAACCTTGAAGTAGATTATGGCTCAATTCTCTGAATCAACTGATGTACCCGATATGGGTCGTCGTCAATTCATGAATCTTCTGACTTTCGGAACTGTTACCGGAGTAGCTCTGGGAGTATTGTATCCCGTTATCAAGTATTTTATTCCTCCTTCGAGTGGTGGTGCTGGTGGTGGTACCACCGCGAAAAACGAGCTAGGCGATACTGTTGTAGTCTCTGAGTTTTTAGACAAACATAATGTTGGCGATCGCGTTTTGGTACAGGGACTAAAGGGCGATCCTACCTATATTGTGATAGACAGCAAAGAATCAGTTCAAGATTATGGCATCAACGCAATCTGTACTCACTTGGGTTGCGTCGTACCTTGGAACATTGCTGAAAATAAATTTAAGTGTCCGTGTCACGGTTCCCAGTATGATGCTACTGGTAAGGTAGTCCGAGGTCCAGCACCGCTGTCTTTAGCATTAAGTCATGTAGTAGTACAAGACGACAAAATGGTGCTGACTCCTTGGACTGAAACTGACTTCCGCACTGATGAAGAACCTTGGTGGGCTTAAACAGTTATCAATTATCAATTATCAGTCGTTGATTTATCTTTGATACGCAACACAAACTGATAAAGATTATTTTTGATAACTAGTGGTTGTTTGCTAGTAGCTGTTTACCTCGTCATTCTTCTTTAGCTAGAACTGATGACTAATTACCCATGAATTCCTAATAGAGATGAGAAATACTTGTACCACAAGGTTAAATCGCTCATTGAAGGCGATTTCCAGAACATTGCTGGTGGCGATCGCCACGGTGACATTTTTCTTCACCAGTGATTTAGCACTTCCTCAAGCAGCAGCAGCTTACCCTTTTTGGGCGCAAGCAAGCTATCCAGAAACTCCCAGAGAACCTACAGGAAGGATTGTCTGTGCGAATTGTCATTTGGCTGCCAAGATTACTGATGTAGAAGTTCCTCAGTCAGTTCTACCAGATACCGTATTTAAAGCGGTTGTGAAAATTCCTTACGATACCAGCGTCCAACAAGTAGGTGCTGACGGTTCTAAGGTAGGCTTAAATGTTGGAGCCGTCCTAATGTTACCCGAAGGCTTTAAAATTGCTCCTCCCGAACGGATTTCCGAAGAATTGAAAGAGGAAGTTGGAGATGTTTACTTCCAGCCTTACAGCGAAGAGCAGGATAATATTCTTTTAGTCGGTCCACTTCCTGGTGAACAATATCAAGAGATTGTTTTTCCAGTTCTTTCTCCAAACCCCGCAACGGATAAAAATATCCAGTTCGGTAAATACGCCGTTCACGTTGGTGGAAATCGAGGACGTGGACAAGTTTACCCTACCGGCGAAAATAGCAATAATAACATTTTCGTAACTAAAGCTGCTGGTACAATTACCAAAATTGCCAAAGAAGAAGATGATTTTGGTGGCGTAAAATATGCTGTAGAGATTCAAACCCCAGCGGGTGAAACCGTCACTACTACCATTCCCGCAGGACCACAATTAATTGTTTCTGAAGGACAAACAGTAGAAGCTGGTGAAGCTTTAACCAACAATCCAAATGTGGGTGGTTTCGGTCAAGACGATACAGAGATAGTATTGCAAAGTGCTGGCAGAGTTAGATGGTTGATGGCATTTATCGCTCTGGTAATGCTAGCTCAAATCATGCTTGTCCTGAAGAAAAAGCAGGTTGAGAAAGTTCAAGCCGCTGAAATGAACTTTTAACTTTTAATAGTACTGGTCAATTTGAGTTGCTGATTTGAACACAAGTTTAGGACAGGTTAAACACCTGTCTTTTTTTTAGACAAAACAATTTATTAAATATTGGTTAACTAAACATTATGTTAATACCAACCAAAATCATTTGAAATTTTAATATCATAATTATGAGCAAAATGAAAAAAACAACCTAAAGTCTTATGCAATATCTTGTTTAGACACTTATAAACACCCAATTTATTTAATTAAACCCCGATAATTGTCTAATTAAAAATAATTTTCAATTTTCAGCGATTGGATATTTTATATAATTACCACTCAGTGATCAAACTATTCCCTATTCCCTATTCCCTATTCCCTATCTAAATTAAATGTTGGCACAAGTACTTAGATATAGATAAACCTCAAAAATCACATAAAAATCAGTCTAAAGTCTTATATAATCTATACTTAAGACGGTTGTAATAGTTTAATTAAACTGCTTTTACCCCGGCGAATCAAAAATATTTTCTGATTCACAACAAAAAATTGAAAAATTTAATCCAATTTTTGATAAAGTGAAAATTAACAACATAAATTAACAAACAACCTATCTTGATCAATTTTTTATTTTTGGGGTCAACTTTAGCGTCTTGTATTTTTCCGAAGAATTGCGGTATGATACAGAATGTTGATCGTTGCTCCCAGTTCTGCGAAGCGCGTAAAAATTATAGGTTTTCAGTTATGAGCTAATCATTGATTGTAGTAATTTATTTGCAAGAAAGCAAAGTATTTTTTTTGAATCATGCTTATTTAACCAGCAGATGGTATTATCCGATCGAACCTTCTGATGGGAGCTATATTTTTTGCAACAGTGGTTAGTTAAAGTATTCGTTAATGTCTAGCTTCAAGGTTGAAAAGGAATGTCCAAGTCTGCAATAATCAATAATCCATCAGACCCTTCCTTGAATGTAAATCTAGGTTG
>JBHJOU010000872.1:0-3383 GCA_050329355.1 Rivularia sp. (in: cyanobacteria) | reverse complement strand
TCATTCTTACGGTCTGGTTTACGAGGCCAACGAGGAGGCATAGATAAATACTTAGCAAATAAACAATCAATTATTTATACAATTTTAATGTTATTTGTGCCACAAATCGAATTTATTTAGTAAAAAAAAATCAACTTAGCCCTGTGTAGGCATTTCGTTTCTTTAAAACAATAGTAAATAGATTCTCACTAAAATCAGTTAGCACCCATTTTTTTACACTTTTGATAATCTGCCAATAGGAGATTTAGTGTTATAAATTAGGCTAATTCTTTATCAGGTAGTCATTAATATTACTATGTCACGCAAAAAACAACAGCCAAGCGGATGTGGATGCTTGAATATTCCTGTATCCGTAATATTACTATTTTTTGGAGGTGGTTATTGGTTATTTACTCAGAGAGATAATTTAAGTATTTTTGAACTTTTATCTAACAATCAACAACAAGATATTCCTTTGATTTCCCCAACTCCCACCGCTTCTCCGACTTCAACTTTTATCCCAACTGTATCACCTAATCCAAAAATAGAAACTAAAAATAAACCAATTACACCATCAAATCAAACAGCTTGGGAGAAAAAACAAATTAGAGGAATTTATTTAAGTCGTTATCAAATCACCAATAATGCTAGCGAAAATATGATTCGTGAAAGAGTCCGTTATTATCGCGATCGCGGTTTTAATACAATTATTCATGGTGTGTGGGGTAATGCTTGTACGATGTATAAAAGCGAAGTTATGCAGCAAACTTTAGGTTTTAAAAGTTGTCCTAATCTGTTTGAAGACAAATGGTTAGATTGGTTAATAGATGAAGCACACAAACAAGGAATGGAAGTTCATGCTTATTTTGAAAAGGGAATTAAAATAGATAAAAATAGTCCGATATTTGATTTAGCGATTTCTCGAAAATGGATTGTTCCCGGTGTAGATAAAACTTATACAGGAATTGACCATTATGTGCTTGATGTCGAGATTCCAGAAGTTGCTGATTTCTTTAAAGAGATATTAGTTGAATTTGTCAAAAAATATCCCAAAATTGATGCAGTTCAATGGGATGATTACTTAGGTTATCATGCAGATTTACCGGGTAAAAATAATCGTACCGCTCAATTAACAAATTTTTTAAAAAACATGATAAATGCAATGAAACAAGCTAACCCTTTGGTTAGTTTTGATATTTGTCATCATAATCCTTATTGGGCTAAACAATATTTTGCCGCTGATTATCAACAATGGAATGTGGATAGAATATTTATTCAAGCTTATAACGAATCTGGTTTTGCAGAAGAAGTTAATTATGCCCAAAAATATAACGGAATTGCCATTACCGATAGGCAATTTCATCGGATAAAAGAATTAATAAATAATCAAGGGATTCAAAATATTTTAGTTTTTCCTCTTGATGGAAAACCAGAAGAAACTGCCAGTAAATTACACAACATAACTCAAAATATTGAATAAGACTTTAAGAGTTAAAGTTTAATGAAGCCTCTTTCAAACGACTATTTAACCAGACATGATGTGACTTGCTAGCACCTGAGAATCTCCGGTGGGGAAGAGAACATATAGCCAATTTATCCTTGCTAAACCTCCGGAGATTATTTCATTAAAATTCAAAAAAAATACTTTTCGTTCAATTGCGAACAAATTGATTAATATATTAACATCCGGAAAAAAATCAAAGAGTTTCACCTAAATTGTTTTTTTCTAAATATACAAACAAACGGTAATCAGTTCTACAGAAATAATTACTTGAGTATAAGAACTCAAAATACAAAAAAGAATTGTTTATAAAAAACATTTGCCATTCGCGAAAAATGGTTTTAAGATTAACTTTACTTGCTTATCTTAACTTTCATACATTTTTTACTTTTTCTGTTAAATTAGATTAATCTAAGAATAGTAAGTTAGTTGCTTACCATCTACCTCCTAACTGACGCTCTCTATGCTGGTTATGCTGTCAGTAGACGGTTCTTTTCAATGATAAATACACAGGGTAACGATTAATAGCAATACAACCTTGTTTATGAGTCAGTCACCGCTAATCTCTAAATAGTATTGCAGCAAAATGTTTATTTTGTGTTTGCTTACGTTGATGTAAGTTACGATAAATTGCATCTTCCTGCATTAGCGAAAGACACAAACAATAGGTTTTTTGTATTGTTTTTGCAAACCAAGGTTAATTTTTGCGGTATCTCTATAGTAAATTCCCAGCCACTTCAATGAAAATACTTCCTATTAGTAGATACAGATTTTTTCAGAAAATACAGCCAGTTGCGCTGCTCAAAAAAATCACTAGCAACCCCGTTACTGGATGTTTACAAGTGTTTAGTGTATCAGATTCTTGGTCATTTGATTTTAGGGAAGGTAAGTTAATTTATGCCTCCCGTGCGGATAAAATGTTTAATTTACTTTATGCAAAATTGCAACAGTATAGTAAGCAAATTCCCGCACTTGCTCAAAAAAAAGTATATCAGCAGTTACGAGTAATATTTCAAAAAAGTATTGACAATCAAGCAATACTTAATCCGGATTATTTAGCTATTTGCTGGTTAGTAGATCAAAAATTAATTACTGCTACACAAGCTAAAGTAATAATTAAAGAATTAGTTAGTGAAGTTCTCAGTTCATTTCTTACTGTAAAAGAAGGAAGTTATGAATTTACAACAGAAACTTTTATGGTAAATATGCCTAACTTTTGTAATATTGATGTAAATTTATTCATCGAAAAGTGTCAGCAAAAGTTACAAAATCAGCAGAATACTCGTGAACAAGTTATTTTAAATCCACCTACCCAACATTTACATCAAGTATCATCTATAAACAAGATACCCACTCAACAACCGCTACCAAAACCAGGTAGCGATCGCGCAATTAATCAAGGAGTTAATCAAGTCGCTGATAGAGTTGTAAATTATCCCCATAACAGCCGTCAACGTCTCGAACAACAAAATCGCAAGAGAGTTTATAACATAGTTTGTATTGATGATAGTCCCACGGTAATCAATGCAATTCAATGTTTTTTGGATGAACAATTTTTCAACGTCATCGGTTTCAACGAACCTTTAAAAGCTTTGATGCAAATTCTTTGTACGCATCCAGATTTAATTTTACTAGATGTAGAAATGCCCAATTTAGATGGTTATGAATTATGTTCGCTCCTACGTAAGCATACTTATTTTAAAGATGTACCTGTAATTATGGTGACAGGAAAAAAAGGTTTTATTGATCGAGCTAAAGCCAAAATGGTTAAAGCTAGTGGTTATTTAACAAAGCCTTTTACTCAAGGAGAATTATTAAAAATGGTTTTTCAACACTTGATGTAATATTGATTTTTAATTGGATATTACGATAACAACCAAGGAATTATTCAGGAAATAATAGT
>JBHJOU010000197.1:0-7849 GCA_050329355.1 Rivularia sp. (in: cyanobacteria) | reverse complement strand
CAAGTCAGCAATTCTTGGGTAAGCATTTTTAAAAATACTCCTTATATAGAGATCAATACAGATATCATTTCCACAGAAATCCGGGGAAATATTGCCTATGTTGTATTAGTTGAAAATGTGATGCAAGTCATCAAAGGTTCAAGAATAGAAGCTGAATCCTTAGCAACCAATCTATTTGAATTAATTGATGGTAAATGGTATTTGGTTCATCATCACGCAAGTCCAGTGATGGGAGTTAGGAGTTAGGAGTTATGAGTTAGGAGTTAGGAGTTAGGAGTTATGAGTTAGGAGTTATGAGTTGACAGTGGACAGTTGACAGTTGATATTTGTTTATTACCAATTCCTCCCAACCCTATTCCCTATTCCCCCCAACCCTATTCCCTATTCCCATTAATCTTCGATCAATTCTACTCCATCTTTGCCGTCAGTTTCTTGTAAGTAAACCTTCACAATTTCTTCCGCTGCGGTTGGTAACTGCTTACCAATAAAATCCGGGTGAATTGGGACTTGACGATGACCTCTATCGACCAAAACAGCTAAACGAATTACTTCTGGTCTACCATATTCATTGACCGCATTCAAGGCAGCACGAGCGGTTCTTCCTTTAAAGATGACATCATCAACAAGTACTACGGTTTTTCCTGTCAAATCAAAAGGTATATTAGTTTTGAACGGTGTTCTCAATCCAATTTTATCGAGGTCATCACGATAAAATGTAATATCTAAAGCTCCTACGGCAACTTTTACATTTTCAAGTACTTCAATCTGACTTGCTAATAAATTAGCTAGCGGTACTCCTCTGGTATAAATACCGATAAGTACTAATTGAGATAAATCGCGGGTTCTTTCGACTATTTCAGAAGCAAGTCTTCTTAAAGTGCGAGGAAGTTCTTCTGATGAGAGTATTTTAACTACTTTGAGGGACACACTCATAAACTGATATCACTGAGTCATTAATTATACTATTTTTTCGAGAAATTAGAGCATCTCGAAGCCATAAAATTTAAGTTTAAAGTAAATATCTAATACAATACTTAAAACTTACTTGGACTGACATCCAAACCTAATTTCCTATATTTATCATTACCTTTTTATTGTGAATAAGAGTAGAGATGCAACTCCCCCCAACCACAGCAAAAAGGAATATCGAGTCAGTTGTAAAGCAGTGTTAATAGAATTTAAACTAATCGGATAAATAGCATCTCCGAGTAAAGGTTTAACTTTTGCGACTCCACGATACCAATTAATACCTCCCATTTGTACACCTAAAATTGCTGCATAAGCGCATTCACTCCAGCCAGAATTAGGACTTAAATCTTTGGGTGCATCTCGCTGACAAATTTTAATTACCTTTAGAGGTTTACGAGATAACAAAGCTAGAGTTATAACTGTTAAGCGACAAGGAAGCCAAGTTAAACAATCTTCTAAACGTGCGCTAAACCATCCTAAATAAGTAAATGGAACTTCACGATAACCAATCATCGAATCAAGAGTACTGCTAGCCTTATATGCTAAAGCCAAAGTCGCAGGTCCAATGAATGGTACAAAAGCACCAATTACAGCATAAAAAAGAGGAGCCATTACCCCATCAGTAGCGTTTTCTGTTACGGTTTCTAATACTGCGCGTAAAATTTCAAGGGAAGTCAAATTTTGGGTATCTCGACCAACAAAATTACTCAGAATCGAACGAGCTTCGTCAATGTTTGCTTTTTTTAAAGGTTTAATTACTGTTTCGGCTGCTGTTCTTAAACTTTTAAGGGCAAAACAACTAGCTAGTAAAATACTTTCGACTAAGATGCCAGCTATTGGATGAAACCACATAGCACATCGTATTATTAACCAACCAACCACACCACTACCTATTACCAAAAATATTGTCAGAGCTATTCCGGCTAAACGTTGTGTGAAAGAATGTTGACAATATTTAAGAGCTAATTTACTTAAGCGAGAAATAAACCAACCCATTACTTGTACAGGATGAATCCAATTCCACGGATCACCGATCAAGTAATCCAAACTAGCAGCAAGGATTAAGACAGCAGAAGAAGATGTCAAAACGGTTTTTATGGATGAATATTCCGTCAAAAAATTTCATAAAATAAATGATAATTGATAATTAAACCACAGATTAAACCACAAAACTCGCTTCTTCTCCTAAAGAAGCTTGCCAGCTGCGAGCATCATAATAAAGGTCTGCCAAAGTAATACTGTATAATGATTCTTTGAGCTTTTGAGATAGTCTATACCAAAGACTAAAAGTTACCCAATCAACAGAAGCTTGGGGATAAGCAGTATGGTGAGGTAGAGGTTCAATTGTTTCTCCAACAGCTTCTAAAATTTCTCCTAAAGATATTTTGAGTGGTTCTCGCGCTAATTGGTATCCACCATCTTTTCCACGAATTGATTTTACCAATCCAGCACGACGCATTTCTATTAGCAGTTTTTCTAGATAGGGAGCGGGAATATTTTGACGGGTTGCAATCACCCTAGTTGAAAATGGTCCATAATTTTGCTGCAAGCTCAAATCTAGTAATGCTTTTACACTATAGTGTCCTTTGGTGGTAAGTTTCATCGCAATTTTGCAATATTGAATGTTCTACTTGTTGAATATTCACCGGAATGTGCTGATCAAAATACTTTTTTGTCTCAAATGTTGGTTATAGAGGAATATTTATTTGAATATTTTCAGCAAATTTAGATAAATATAGTGTAGCAGTATAAAGCATGATAGAGCTTTTGCCGCAAAAGTTAACAGTATATAACGAACAAAAAATTGATTATATAGTTATTGTCACTGCCTTAATTTATCTAATAGCATCAATCGAGCCAACCAATCTACATGGTCAAAATATATTGTTGGCTAATCTTATTTAATAAAAAAAATAAAAATCATCGCGATACGTGTTCTTAATAGCTCAACTTCAGTTAAAATGAAATCGATTCCACCACATCAATCGTTCATTTTCAATTTAAGTTGATGGCTAAACAGAAAAAAATTGACCCCCTAGTCGGCGAAGATCTACTCAAAAAAGTTAAGGAGCTAGAAAGTATAAGCAAGGAAGAAAAAGCCAAGCAGTGCGGCTACTATACCGTTACGAAAAATGGTATAGAGCGTGTTAACATGATGAAATTCTTGAATGCCCTAATTGATGCTGAGGGGATTCAGTTAGATAGCTCTTCTGGTGCTAACGGACGCGGAGGACGCAGTGCTAGCTATAGAATTAGTGTTCAGTCTAATGGTAATTTATTGATCGGTTCGGCTTATACAAAACAGATGGGTCTTGAACCAGGAGATGAGTTTATCATCACTTTAGGCAAAAAGCACATTCGTCTCAAACAAGTAGATCCAGAAGATTTAGAAGGAACTGAAGAAGAAGATTAAGCTCCTTTTTTGTAGTTCTATAATCAACAGCATGAATGTTGATTATTAGATGGAGATTTTGACATCACTAGATCACAAAAAACGCCAGTCACCTCCGTTGAGGGGGCTGACCCTCCATCCAAGTGATTAAGGCTAAATATATCTGTTGATGGCTACTATCGATAGATAATCGTGAAGTTCGGAACTTGTAATCACCATTACTATAAGCTTAAAAAAAACAACCAAGAGTAAACCTAAATGCTGAATTATTGGTTTACTCTTGGTTGATATCGTGCTATTCCGTAGTAAATTACGCTTTCGGTTGAAAATAAATTTTTTATTGCCTATATCAATTACTAATTTTATTAATCAAACCCTCAGCCGATATTCATCAGCGATTAATATCAACGACAATGACAATATAGATGGCTGGGAAAAGAGTTGAGAAAATTATTTAGATATTATTAAGTTTTTTTCTTAAATTTTGTTTTTTTCAATCTTCCCGATTCCAGTTTGTTATTATTGCATAATATTTGGGATATTAAATAATAACTATGGCTTTAGCTATATTTAATCAACAAAACTTGAAATTTAATTAAAGACTGTCTGGAAAAAAATTTCGTGATCAAAAATCCGTGTCTACATTACTTTCGATCGAAAATTCACAGATAATTTGCATAACTTATGCGATAGCTTTACAAAGGTTTGGTAAAAAAACCTGTATTTGCTCAGACTTTTCGTGGAGGAGATGCTTAAATAGTAAACAGGTAGGTAACTGAAGCAGGGTTACAAGCTCATAACAGTAAGCTTTACCGTTTAGTTTTACCCAGACTGAAATTTTACTTTGAAAAGCGATCGACAGTAAAAAATATCAAAAGTAGAAGGTAGATAAATGTAGCATTCGACACATTCGCTTTGATAAAAACAAAAATAATCGACAATTGCTTGATTGAAAATCTAAAATAGGCAAGGTCGGATCTATTCAAATATAGCTATACTCGTGTTGCACCCAGAAAAATATCCTTAACTAAAGGAATTTTCTATGTATCGCGTATTGCTTATGTTTTACCGTATTTCGGTAGTATGAGCGCAAATTTGTCAGTTATATCAGTTGTTATACAGCGAGTAAATAGAAACAGCGGACGAGGTAGATGAATACACACACCTTTGATAATCATTACGTTACTTGCCCCATTTGCCAAAAAAATCCTGCGGGGAAAGGTTTGAAAACTTGTAGTGGATTGTACAATTGCCCGTACTGTCAGGAAAGACTGGTAGTATGTCGTAGCGGTAATTTCGTGCGCGATCCGTTTCCTTTAAAGCAAATTACTCTTTCGTCTGTACTGCGTCGTCAAAGCCGACCTTTTGCACGAATTTTACGCGATTTTGTATTTTTTAAGCATCCTTTAATGGCTTTTGTGTTAGGTAGCGCTATTATATTAGGCATGATTACTGCTACTCAAACAAATACCGCTGATCAAAATGGTCAAAATGTTTCTAATATAGAAAACATTTCCGATATAGAAGAAAAATAAACAATCAAGTTATTGATATTTAATTTATATATAAAACTAGTTATTTGGTAAACATTAAATATCTCTGGAAAAGATGTAGAGAAGGAGCTTATTGCAACCTCTCTACAAATATTTTGTAACTCATAATTAATTTATCAAGGTGTCCAATCATCACTTTTTCGCAGGAGTCGTATTTTTCGTAACTAAAGTCCAACCTTGTTGTTCGTCTATTTTGTCTACAGAATCTAATGGCAAAGTTTTCAAATTCTTTTCGTCAAGTAAGAAATAAGGTTTTTGATCGTGCTGCCAATAGTATTTTAAGTCATCCGGAGAAGCGGTTTTGATAGTACCATTACTGTAAAAAAACAATGATGGACGATGGTTGGTTGAGGAAATGTAAATTGGGGAGACTCCTGGATTTGCTTGGACTACCATTTGGACAACGGGTTTAACTGGGTAATCTTCATTGAGTTCCCACACCCAATAATTAGATTTTACGAATAATAATAAAGATACATAAGTTCCCCATAAAAGGACTTTGATGAATTGTCTGTCACCTCTTTGCGCTCTCAAAGCTGCTAAAGCCATTGTGACGCTAAAGGCTGCGAATATCAGTTGTAGTTCTGACGAAGGTGCTGAATTCCAACTGAAGTAAGTACTAGCAACGGCGGAAATTACAGCCAAAAGGCTTAACATTACTAACCAAAGTCTGGGTAGTGGAGTTAAAAAAGGTAAATTTTCTACTTCACCTAACTTTGCTCCAATTGCTAAAGCAATACTTGGATAAATCGGGAAAACATACCAGGGAAGCTTGGTTCCCATTACAGAAATCGCGAGTAGATAAACGCACAACCAAACTAATACTAATTTTGCCCAACTGAGATTGCGATTTTGCCAAACAAAGCCTAGAGAAGCTGGTAAAAAAATCAACCAAGGCCATGTATATTTACAAATTTCTAGTAAATAATACCAAGGGGGACCGTTATGTCCTTCAACCGAATTCCAAATACGACTCAGGGATTGATTGATCATCCCTTGAGTGGTGAAAGTATCTCCGTAATGCCACCATTGTGCGCCGTACCAGAAACCAACTGGTATAGTACCGAGAAATATTCCCATCCACATATACTTGCTCTTGAGCAATCGCGGTGTATCCCAAAACAGAAATATCATCGCCACAGCGCCTAGTAAAACACCTAAAATGCTTTTAGTCAGACAAATTAGGGCAAAACCAATACCTACTCCCAAGCAATAGCGTAAATCCCGGCGCGATCGCAATACGCACAGTAGCATCACCATAAAGAAAAAAACCGCAGCACCATCTAACATCGCCAGCCTTCCGTGACGTACTACTGGCAACATTGTTAGATAAACTAAAGCGCTGTAAATAGCACAAATGCGTTGATGAAATATTTCTCTGCCAATACTATACAGAAAAGGTACTGTAAGAGCTGTTAAAATCGCACCTGGTAAACGTGTAGTCCACTCGTTTATACCTCCTATGGAATAAGCCCAAGCAATCATTAAGTGCATCAATGGTGGCTTATTATGATATGGTTCCCCACCAAGAGTTGGGAAAAGCCATCGCATATCGCTAGCTGAGCCACTTCCCAATTCCCGCGCAACCTGTGCAATCGTGCCTTCATCCCAGTCTCGTAGGGGTAACATTCCCAGGTTAATAGTAAATAGTATGACTGCGGCTATCAGCAGTATTACTATCCAGATTCGATCTACCCGCTTGTCAATATTACGATACTTGTTTTCAACAGAACCCCAAATAAAGCTTCCTTTTTGCATAATCAGCGAAAAAATCAATCGTTTTAAAGCAACTTAAATAAAGCGGAGACCTTAATCCAATCTCCAATGATAACATTGTGAAAAACTACTATCTTTTTATTATCTCTTTAAATTTAGTATATTTATCTTTTTTAAATTAATTTTTGATTTTTTTTTCAAAAAACGAATCCGATAAAATTTCAAAAATGTTTAGATAAATTTAATTATTATTTACGGATAAAAAAATCAGAGCGAATCTTACTAACATTCATTATTCAATTCTGTGAGAGGAAAATAAGATGAATTTGCCTTTTATCTTAGATATTGTTTTAGGTTTAATATTTACTTACTTGATTTTGAGTTTATTAGCCTCCGAGATACAGGAATTAATTGCCACATTGTTACAATGGCGTGCCGTACATCTAAGAAAATCTATTGAAATTTTGCTCGCGGGTGGTACTCGTAATTCTGAAGAAGCGAAAATAATTCAATTAGTAAATCAAATTTATAGTAATCCTTTGGTGAGAAATATTAATCAAGAAGCAAAAGGATTTTTCGCGACTTTACCTAGAAAAGCAACCTGGGCTGTTGGTTCTTTAACTCGTCCGTTAACAGTAGTACGCCCTGGAACTACTAAGAACGAAACTATTTTTGGTGATGATAAACGTAGTGGTCCATCTTATATTCCTGCTGATATTTATGCAACTACTTTGATGGAAACTTTGCAAATTCCTGAATTTTCTCAAAAACTTTCGGAATCAAGACTCGAAAAATTTAAAACTGAAAGAATCACAGAAATACAAAACATTTTATTTACTTTAGAAGGACAAATACAAGCTGATGATAAATTCACTAATTCTTTGAGTAAAATTTATCAAGAATTTGCCGAAATGCAAGCTGATTTGGAGCAAATTCTCTGGAATTATCACCAAAAGAAAGCTACTTTGAATACTAGTATTGCTCGCATGGCAGAAAGTATAGATAGATTTATCGATACTTGGAAAATAGAAATACCAGAAACTGAATATTCTACTAAAGCTTTGCGAAAGTTGAATTTTTTAAGACAAGATATGTTTTCCTCTGAAGAAAGAACAATTACTTTAGGAGGTTTGCAACCGAATGTTGGCGAAATTGTGCAATTAATGAAAAAAGGTAGTGGAGTTTACAATGAATTTAAAGCCGCAATTAAAGATAAAGA
>JBHJOU010001019.1:0-6399 GCA_050329355.1 Rivularia sp. (in: cyanobacteria) | reverse complement strand
TAAAACATAATTTTTAGCGATCACACATTTTTTGCCCCACCTCACCAAATCGCGTTGCTGCCCTTCACGTACTAGTAGTCCTTTGCATTAAATTTGACGGATTCGTTTTCTCCCAAACCCAACCGGGAATCAAATTCCCGGTTCTTAAACACAAGTCCTATGAATAGGATTTAAAAAATCAATCATAAAATTTAGATCAAGTACCCATCAAAACTTATGTGGTGAACCACTAACTTGAAGGTAGAAAAGAGGTAACAGAGTTTGCACTTTTTAGCTGATCCTTTTGTAGATTTATATCTTGCACCATACGCATAATTAACTAAATAACAAAAAATAGAAAGAAAAATATAACTAACGTAAATATGTAATATTTTAGTCGATTTTAATGGAATGAGGGCTATCAGACTGGGATTTGCAATCCCAGGCGGGTAAGAATTAAATCAAACAATTCAATTAGTAATTATTTTGACGATAGCTTTTTATGGTGCAAGATATGAATAGATAAAAATAAGTCGAATCATCTGTGATTGTGATGATTTTGATTGATGAAACTACCGTATTGGTATCTCAATTATAAACTCAGTTCCCTCTCCCACTGTGGAATTACAAATTAATTGACCTTTGTGTTTATCAACAATAATTTGATAGCTAATTGATAAACCCAATCCTGTACCACTTCCTACAGATTTAGTAGTAAAAAAGGGGTCAAATATTTTCTGTCGCACTTTTTGTTCAATTCCAGAACCGTTATCTGAAATGCGAATTCTTACTGTGTTGGAAGTTATGATTTCGGTGACAATACGAATTGTTGAATTTTCATTTGTTTGACGCTTTATTTGTGATTCTTCTAATGCATCAATGGCATTACTAAGAATGTTCATAAACACCTGATTAAGTTGACCTGGATAACAAGTAATTTGAGGTAATTGTCCATATTCTTTAATAACTTGGATTTCTGGACGACTATCTTTTGCTTTAAATCGGTGTTGCAAAATCATCAAAGTATTTTCTATTCCTTGATGAATATCCACAGTTTTCATTTCTGCTTCATCTAGGCGAGAGAAGTTACGTAAACCTAAAACAATTGTACGAATACGTGAAGTTCCTATTTCTATGGAGCTTAGGAGTTTGGGTAAATCTTTGACGATGAAATCTAAATCAATTTCTGAAGATTTTTTGGCAACAATAGAGTTGGAATTGATATCTTGTTGCTGATAAATAGCAATCAAGTCTAGTAAATCTTGAACATATTGATTAGCATAATTGATATTGCCATGAATAAAATTTACGGGGTTATTAATTTCATGAGCAATTCCTGCTACCATTTGCCCTAAGCTTGACATTTTCTCAGTTTGAATCAAATGGGATTGGGTATTTTGTAAGTCTTGTAAAGCTTTTTTTAAAGTTTGATTTTTCTCACTAATTTCTTGGGTTCTCTGTGCAACTTTTTCCTCTAAGGTTTGATTGTAATTTTCCAAATCTTCTTTGGCTTCTACTAAATTATTGTAAAGTATTGCATTCTTAAGAGAAATTGCAGCTTGATTGGTAATTAAATTCAGTAGCTTGATCCGATTACGAGTAAATACTCCTGCCGTTAACTTATTTTCAAGATAAAGTATGCCAAAGAATTTGCCTTGATTAATAATTGGGATGCACAAGATACTTTTAGGTTCTTCACTGATCATGTAACTATCAGCAGTTAAAAACTTTTGAGTATTAGCATCATCTATTACTATGGTTTCTTTGGTACGCCTGACGTAATTGATTAAACGTATCGGCAGATTGTTGCTCGATTCTAAGGGGATAGATGGTAATTCGGTGGAAATAGAAGAGGTATGAGAATTACAACTAATTGCAGTAATTTCCAAGTCTAAATTAGCGTTTTTGCTTAAAATTAAGGCAGATTTGGAAGCTCCCGCATTCTGCATAATGACTTCCATTAACGTAGAAAGCAAATCGTCTAATTTTATTTGTTCGGAGAGTGCTTGAGAAGCTTTAATAACTGATTCTAAATCTAAATATGCCGAAATACTGGTTTTAGAACCAGAGAAATTTTTCCTATTACTAATTTCAGGTAGAAGTGTAATTTCGCTTAAGGAACTTTTTTGATCGGCATGAGAATCTGTTTCTTTGTGTAAAAGAATATGACTAATAAATTGAGGATAGCGTTTTTGTAAATCCTTTGCTTTCGCTTTTGCACCCCAACGAATGTAGCCATAATAAGCATCATCAAGATAAGCTTTGGCTATTTTTTGCTTACCCCATTTTAAATAGAATTTAGCCGCGAGTTCGTTAGCTAATGCTTCTTCATGAATATATTCGTTTTCCTTGGCTTTAGTAATAGCAAGTTCGTAAGAGTCTATTGCTTCAAGATATTGATCGGTAACTCTATATAGTTCCGCTTCTACCAGATAAAATTTATGTAAATAATTCATGGGAGCATAGTAAGCCCATTTTTTTAACTTTATCTGATTTGCTTCGACTAGGTTAAGTAAATTTTCTTGTTTTGATTCTTGCTGAGAATATAAAGCTAAAGCTGTTAAAGATTCATAAAAATGAAAGTTAGGGATTGAGATAAATCCGGCTCCACCAGCTAAATATATTTTTGCTTGATTGGCATTTTCTTGAGCTTGTTCGTATGCTTCAAACGAATAGCAGAGAATGAGTTTATGTAAATATAAGTAGTGAAGTCCTGATATATCTTTTGCTTCTATCATTGAAGCTATTGATTGATTCTCATTGTAAGCTTCACCTGATAAAATACCAGGATTTTCGTTTTTTGATTGAAAATTAATAATTGATTGTCGAAATATTTTACAGCATTTAGATGTAGTAGATTGTTTGAATGTTTCTAATATCTCAATGTAGTTTTTTGTCTGTTGTTCTATTATTGTCAATTCTTGACCCATAAAATAAGAATGTTGACAAATTTCTTTTGCACAATAGCCAACAAAATCTAAACTGCCAATCTCTAATCCTGTTTGATAAGCATCAAGCAACAGCGGTAAAGTTTCTTTAATATGTGACTTTCTATGAATAATAAAAGCCCCAATAACGTAAAATGTTCTAGTTTTTATATTTTTATCATCAGATTTCTCTAACAAATTTAAAGCCAATTTACCAAACTTGTCCGCAGTTTCAATATCATCCATAATACTGTTTAATAGAATTCCGTAATTTCCATAGTAAAATGCCGATAAATAACTATTACCATATTGAACTGATAGATTAACTTGTGACAAAACAATCAGTGGAAATAATCGCTGATCTGCTATATAGGTAGGTGGAATCATGCTAGAAGCAATACGCATAATTGCCAGTTGAGTTGTATCAGTGATTGAGGGGAGATTTGCTAATTCTTCAATGCTTTTATCCCCAATAATTGCAGCAGTTTCTTTAAGTTCTTTCTGGATGTCTTCCTGAGTAGGTTGTTCGGGAAAAGTAACTCCAAACTCTTTTAATATTTCACGGGCTATACTAATTGCTTTTACAAGTTTATTTTGAGATGTATAAACTTGAATTTTAATTTCATAAACTTTTACTTTTTCTAATAGTGTTTTAGCTTGTGTTAACACTACTTCTATAAACTCTTCTGAAGCCTGAAAATCACCTATTAGGTATGTAACCTCTGCTAGGGCTTCATATAACCCCAAAGTTAGCTCATATTCCGTTTCCCAACAATTTGAAACAAGTAGTTCTCTTCCAACATTTAAATACTTTAATGCTTCTTGATAAGCTGTTGATAAGATAGCACTTCTTCCAGCAATTAAGTTCATTTTTGCTAACTCGTTACGTTCTTGCTGAACGTCGATTAATTCCAAAGCTTTATTGAACTGATTGACAATTTCAAAAATATCTTTTTCCCAAGATGTAGCAGAAGTTTTATTTAATAACAATTCTCCTATTTTTAAATGAATTTGCTGTTTTTCTGATTGGGGAATTAAAGAATAAGCAGCTTGTTGAACTCGATCATGTATAAATTTGAATTGACTTGCCCTGCAATGACCTAAAGATATTTGATTATCGCGATTGTCATCAATAATTAATGCTGTTGTTGGGTGATCTTGATTTGATGAATCTTTTTTTCTATCAATAGGTAAAATTAATCCTTCTATTACAGAATCCCACAACTCTGTTATCGTATCGTTTGGATGAGTTTCATTGATTTTAGAAAGAGTTTGTAAGTCAAATTTATTCCCAATGCAGGCAGCAAATTTGAGTATTTTTTGATTATATGTTGGTAGCCTTTTGATTTGAAGTGCCAGAAATTCCACGACATCATCTGTAAGAGCTAATTTTCTGACATCTGCAATATTGCATTGCCAATGACCAATTTCATGGTTGAATTTAATCGCTTTATCTTTGTATAAAGTTTTGAGGAACTGGTGAATAAAAAATGGATTTCCTTTAGTTTTCGCAAATATTGCTTGTGTTAATACAATAACACTATCTACTTCACATTTAAGAGTTTCAGCGATTAAAATACCTATGTCGTTTTGGTCTAAAGGTTCTAAATTTATAGAAGTAATTTTTACACTTGTTTTCGCAATTTCTCCGATTGTAAAATCAAGTGGATGGGTGATAGAAACTTCGTTGTCTCTGTAAGACCCAATTAATAACAGAGCATGATCATTTTGATTTTGATTTGCGGATGTAAAGCTCGGTATTTGAATACCTAAGTTATTCGGCTGTTTTTGTAGATTATTAACTATATTATTCTCACTCATTAATAGCTGAATAAAGCTTAAAGAAGCCGCATCTGCCCATTGTAAATCATCTAAAAATATCACTAAAGGATGTTTTTTAATTGCAAAAATTTGAATGAATTTATGAAATAAAAAATTTAACCTATTTTGAGCCGCAATACCAGATAATTCTGCGGCTTTGGGCTGCGGTCCAATAATCAATTCTAATGCGGGTATTAAATTAATTATTACTTGGGCTTGCTCGCCTAAAGTAGACAGAATCGCCGCTTTCCATTGTTTAATTTCGCTATCGTTTTCACTTAACAATTGTTCGATTAAATTCTCTAAAGCTTTAACCCATCCTAAAAAGGGAATATTCTGTTGTAATTGATGAAATTTGCCTTGAATAAAGTAACCTTTTTCTCTAATAACAGGTTTGTAAATCTCATTTACCACGGCGGTTTTACCCATTCCAGAATCACCTTTTACCAGAACCATCTCTACACCTTTAACTATTTCTGATTTTTCTAGATGATGTTGGGGATGATTAATCACTCTATCGAAAGCAGCGAGTAATTTTTGGACTTCTACTTCTCGACCATAAAGTTTTTCAGGTATTATAAAATTGTCGGAAATATCTTTTGTTGCTAACTCGAAAGTTTCTATAGTTTTGTGATTTTCTTGATTGTTTAGTAAATTATTCAAACATAATTCTAAATCGTGTTTTAATCCTAAAGCACTTTGATAACGGTCTTCGGCATTTTTTGCCATCAATTTACAAATAATATTAGATATAATCTCAGAAGCTTTCGAGCTAATAATTTTCTCAATTGGTGGATGTTTAGAAATGTGGGAGTAAATCAAATCTAAGGGATTTTGATGATTGAAAGGTAACTCTCCAGTTAGCAATTCAAAATAAGTTACACCAAGCGAATAATAATCACTACGATAGTCAATACCCCGGTTCATTCTGCCAGTTTGTTCCGGGGAGATATAAGCTAACGTCCCTTCTATAATCCCAGGATTGGTAAGAAATTGAATTTCTTTAGATAAAACAGAAGCGATACTAAAATCAGTTATTTTTACTTGTTTAGTAATAGGATTAATTAAAATATTATCCGGTTTAATATCTTTATGAATTATATTATGACTACGTAATTGCTCAAGAGCCGATGCTATTTTGATGGCTATATCGAGAAAATAACTAATAAAGTTAGGTTTTTGACGTATTTTTTGATAATTCCAATTATCCATTTCATCTGCAAGGGAAATTCCACCAAAGTCTTCCATTACAAAAGCATAGCTTGTGCCATATTTTTCTAAACTGTAGGATTTGATAATACCGGGTAAATCTAAATTTTGAGTGATAATATGCTGATGCCGGAACTGGACGATTTGTTGGGAAGTGGGATGTTTGATTCCCATCAGTTTAATGATCACGGGTTTTTGGTCTTTTCCTCTAACTCCCCTGTAAACAATAGTTTGGCTGCTTGAATAAATTTGCTCAATGATGCTATAGCCGGAAATTAAGGGAAATATATTTGATGATAAAATCATTTTTGTCCTTTTTTTGATTTAAAGTACATTCTTAGCCTTATTGTTCCCATCAAGTTAGTTGCATCATCATCACTTCATATAAAAAAACATTAAAATATCTTATTTGTGTAACAAAAATATTTATTAAGTACTATTACTTATTATTTTTTGGCAAAAT
>JBHJOU010000042.1:0-14619 GCA_050329355.1 Rivularia sp. (in: cyanobacteria) | reverse complement strand
GCACTGATGTTTGTTCCGTTTTTAAACTACTGGAATTTACTTTTCTCGAATCCTTGATATATTGAATGATGTTATGCTTGCACTGGGTTTAAGGGCAAAAAGCTTGAAACTATTAAAATTCCAATCTAAAATCCGGTGCAAAAAAGTTTGTTGGAACCCAAACCGACCCCAGGAACTTTTAGCGAAATCTAAAGCTTGTACGTTCGCCTCGCGAATGTATCTAAAATTATCTTGACCAAATAGGAGTGTATATAATAAGTGAAACCAATTTTAGGTTTAGCCATCAGTTCCATATTCATTTCTTCACCAGCTTTTGCAATTGTTCAATCGCAACCCTTATCTGGTGTCAAGATTTTAGTTAACCCAGGACACGGAGGGCAAGAAACTGGTGCGGCTGGTCCAACAGGATATTTAGCTAAAGATGTCAGCTTGAGTGTATCTAAGTTGCTACGTGATCAACTGGTGTTAAGAGGTGCGATAGTTGTGATGACGCGAGAAGATGACACAGAACTAAGTTTATCCGATCGCCAAGCCATGATTGATCGAGAAGAACCAACCATCGCCATAACTATACATTACACAGCAGTACCTGACGACGGAGATGCCGAGAATAGCAAAGGTATTAGAACTTTTTGGTATCATTCCCAAGCTCACAGTCTAGCCGTTTTTCTGCATAATTATCTAGTTAACCAGCTAGGACGTTCATCAATGGGGGTGTTTTGGAATAATTTAGCTTTAACTCGTCCCTCTACAGCACCATCAGTGGTAATGGAACTGGGTTTTATGACCAACCCCGAAGAATTTGAATGGATAGCTAATACCGACGAACAAAAAAAATTAGCGCGAGTCTTGGCAGATGGTATTGTTGAGTGGGTAAATTTATTGCGAGTGCTTCCCAATACTAAACTGTGAGAATTTGGGATATAAATACGGGTGAATCTAGCAGAATTTTGATTGCGAAAAGACTTGATGAAGGAATGAGAATTACTGGAGTGAAAGGATTAACAGATGCGACAATTTTAACACTACAAGCTTTGGGTGCAGTGGTGTGAATATCAGTTTTTACTTTTGGTAAACATTGATTGTAGAGACGCGAGCAGGAGTTTGCAAGAAGCAGTAGCTAGCGTCTCTACACCTATAAGGATTCTGGGTTTTAACTGTATTTGGTAATACTCAGTCTTAATTTCTCTTGCTTATTTGATTTTGGGGAAGTTACCCATCAGGTGAGTGAAGGTGACTTTGCCAAATTCACCAGGCATTTGACCATATGTTTTGTTATCTGCATGATAAGCAAGTGCCAGCATTTGATAATTATTATTGTTAGGAACAGTGATGGTTGCAGTGGCGTTACCCTGACGATCGGCTCTGAACTCATTAGTGGGTAAGCCTCCTGCTGGTCCCATGTCCATTCCCACAAGTTTTTTATTCACCCACCAAAAGGTGTAAAGTCCGTTAGGTGCTAGACCACTGGCTTTGAGTGTCACCTGATAATTATTGGCATTGACAGGTGATACGGAAACCTCACCTTTAGCAGTCAGCCATCTTTCTTTAGTAAAACCTCTGGGAGTACCATCATTAGCAGTAGCCATGAGCATTCCAGAGGTCTTTTGATTCTGTGCGATTAAAATTTGGGCTTTATTGCTGGTGTTAACTTGATTAGCTCTGACAGCAGGTAACACAAGAGTTGATAAAGTTAGGGTAGATAGGCTAGCGATAATTAGACGTTTCATGTTCAAAACTCCTGATTGAATAAGTAACTTGAGTGAGGGTTGACCTTTCGTATGGTTCAGATGGATCAACTGCAATATCCGTTAGAAAATAAATCCCGACGAGATACAAACTATTTAGACGCATATGCTGTCTTGATTCTGCTTTGTATCTGTTTTGTACCTTCTACTCAATAGACGAACCTCAAGTCAAAATGGATTTACTCAAAACCTCGGAAATAAAAAATGATGCTTGAAACCTTTATGTCAAGGGGATTTAAAGAATTTTGGAGAGCAACGCGATCGCCATCCTACACCTAAAATTCTCTTTATGGAGATTTGAGAGAATCCCCACTCCTAGTCATCAACTAAACAAGCGGGAAATCAGAAGTAATGGAGAATTTTCACTATTGTCTTGACTAGCTAAAGATGAGGTAAATGCTAAAGTAATTTGTCGGAAACTATGTCCAGTTTTCGAGAAAGAAGAAACACTTGTATTACCTCCATTAGCGGAAATATTTGTGAGATTTTCGGTAAAAGAATCTATCGCTGTAATTTGCAAGAAAAATAATCCATCTGTGTTAAAACCACCTGCAACAGTTTCTTGTTCTGTTTCAGACAGTTCTACAAGGAATTCGTGAGATTCGGATTGGTGAGAAAAAGACATAGTAATACCTGCTATTTTTAATAAATCTTAACAAGGAGAAAAAAACTTTAAATGCTCTCCGCTCTGATGACGCAAACTTTCTAAAGAGCCTTGCATTTTGACTCGACCTTGATCTAGTAGCACAATCCAATCAGAACGCTCAATCACGCTAGGTCGGTGAGTAATTAAAATGGTAGTTTTGCCTTTGCGAGACTGCAATAATCGCTCTAGCACATGAGATTCACTGACTGGATCGAGTCCAGCAGTGGATTCATCCAAGATGAGAATTGGTGGATCAGTGACAATTCCTCTGGCGATCGCTAATCTTTGTCTTTGTCCCCCAGAAATATTGGCACCAAATTCTCCTAAAACCGTTTGATATTTATTTGGTAATTGACTGATAAATTCGTCTGCATCGGTAATTTGGCAAGCTTTGACAATTTGCTCAAAAGATATGTAGGGTGTGCCTAAATGAAAGTTCTCGACGATGCTGCGGCTCCAAAAATGCGGTTCTTGAGGGACATAAACCACTTGTTGTCGCAGACAATCCAGACATAAATCTTCCTGGTTGTAATAGCCAATACGGATATTCCCAGATTGCGGTTGATATAAACTAGCAATCAATTTTGCTAGGGTACTTTTACCACAACCAGATTTACCAATCAGTGCGATCGCGCATCCACCTGGAATCCTCAAAGAAAAATTCTCCATTAAATCAACTCTACCAGCATGGTGATAGTTAATATTTTTACAAATAATGTCTGCATCACCGGGAATTTGCACGAAGGGTTTTTGTAGACTCAAGTTTTGTTCTGGAGTAGCATCATTTATTTCTAAGATTCTCTGAACTGCTGTTTGCGAACGAAAATATTCATCCACTAAGCTAATTAATGAGTTCATTAATGCTAAAACGTTAGCCTGCATTGCATTAAATGCCAACAGTTGACCAATACTCAATTCCTGATTAATTACTAGTAAACTGCCAAATCCCAGTAAAGAAATACCGCCAATCCTATTCACAAATTGAGCAAAAGTACCGTTGAGAATACTGATTTGAGTAGTATTAAAAGTAATATTGGCAAGCCGACCAAAACGAACTTGAAATTCCTCCCAAAACTGAGGAGCAGCACCAGTAGATTTAACTACCATTGCACCTTTAAATGTTTCCACCAGAACACCTTGATTTTCCGATGCTAAAACTAATAGATTGCGGATAGCTCGTCGCAGCACGGGTAATAAAGGTAGGCTTGATAAAGCCATCAACACACCAATCAAAATAACTGCTAATGATAATTTCCAGCTATAAAATAACATCAAGCCAAAAGAAACCATAGCCACAAAAAATTGGCTAGGAAGTAAAGCCACTACTTGGGAGAGTAATTGATTGATTTCATTGATATCTCGCAGTCGGCTAACAATTTCCCCACTGCGACGAGTTTCATAAAAATTCAGAGGTAAGTGGAGAATTTTATAGCCAAATTCTAAAACTAAACCTAATTGTAAACGTTGACTGAAGTGAGAAATCATTGTCGCTTGCAACAATTGCAAGCTGCTGCTAAATATCGTCATTACTACCACCCCAACTACCACAACAGTTAATAATTGGGTATCTTGTCGCACAAGTACATCATCAGTGAGAATTTGCAATAAAAAAGGGCTAGCAAGAGAAAGTACACCCAAAACAATATTGACGAGCAAAACCCCGAAAATTAAATTACGATAGGGCAAAACACGCTGTAAAAAGCGACTAAAACCACCTTCTTTTTCGGCTTTTTCTGCCTGAAAAAAAGACTCTGGATTTGGTTCTAGTACCAGCATAATCCCATCCCAAGCAGATGCTAACTCTTTGCGCTTGAGGTAACGAATCCCTACTGCTGGGTCGCCAACTATATAATTTTTACCACTTTTACCATACAGAACAACCCAGTGATAACCTCGCCAATGAATCACACCCGGTAAAGGAATTTCTTTGATATGGTCTAATATTTCCAAAGAAGCTTTAACAGCACGAGTTTTAAAACCAAGGCTTTCAAAACCTCTTCTCAATCCCAACAGAGTTGTACCTAATTGTCCAGTTCCTACCGCTTCCCGACTGCGGGTTATACTTACAAAGTGTCCATAATACTTGGAAACCGAAGTCAAGCAAGCTGCTCCACAATCTTCTTCGCTTGACTGTAAAACACACTGATAATTTTTATGCTTAAAGAGTTTTGGTAGAGAAATCATAAGCTTTTATCTCGCAAGTAAATGCGGAAATAAACATTATATTTAAGAAATATAAGAAATTTAAAGAGCTAATTAAATAGGCTTCTTTTCTGATTTTTATCTTCTTTATAGCTTCTATTTTTTGACTAAATATTGGATATCAACCGAGCTTTTCTGAACAGAAACTTCATTACTGTTTCTTGACGAGAAATAATACTAACTTTGCCATCCATTCCTGGTTGTAATTGACACCTAGAAGCACCATCTCCCATAAACAAAGTCTGTGGTTGAATACTAACTTCATATCCAGATGGGGAAGGTACATTGGCTCCATTACTTGCCACAGGCAAAATATCTGGTGCTATGGTTTTAACTATACCTTTAAGAGTCCCATAGTCTGGATAAGGGCAAGCCGAAACTTGCATTTGTACCTTCTGTCCGGTTTTTACTTTGTCAATATCTTGGACTGCTACTTGAGTTTTTATTAGCAAAGGAGTGTTAATAGGAGCAATGTAAGCGATCGCTTCTCCAGGTCGCACTACCTGTTCTGAGTTGCGAAGGTTTAGTTGCAGAACAGTACCTGAGATGGGAGCGCGAATCACACTCCGGGTCAGGTCGTGTTCCACCTGCTGTAATTCTTGTTGAGAATTTTTGAGTTGGCTTTGCAATTCCAATCGCTGTTGCATTAACACTTGAAGTTCTTTATTTAAAGCTGCTAAAGTCGCTTCTCCCCTAGCTTTTTCCTGCTTAACCCTTTCAGTCGCAATAATAATAGGGGAATTACTCGGATTCATTGCAGTTTTATACTTTTCTACCTTCAATTGAGCAAGCATAACACCTTGCTGTTTTTCTTCCAGAAGATTGACAACACTTGCTTTAGCTTGTTCTAACTTGGCTTGAGCAGATTTGACAGATTGTTCTCTTTCTTCAAATAGATTACGAGGAATTGCTCCTGATTGTAATATTGGGAACAATCTATCCCGTTGTACTTTTGCTACTTGCAAAGCTGCTTCTGCTTCTTCCACAGTTGCAGTTAAAACCTTTTCCTGCTGCAATCTTTTTAACTGGGCTTTCGCTAACTCCCAACTTGCTTGTGCTTCTTCCAAGTCAGCTTGCACTCTAATTTGTTGGTCTTGATAGTTGCGTTCTACACCTGTTAGTTCGGCTTGTGCAGCGATAACATTGCGATTAATTAAGCGAGTTTGTGCCTCCATTTGTGCCTGAAGTTCCTCAATTTGAGCATAAAATTTACTCAGTTGTAATTGAGTTTGTCTAATACTACTTTGTAATTGACTTTTTCGAGTTTGCAAACGGGAGCCATCAATGCTAATCATGATATCTCCACGTTTAACTACTTGATTTTCTTCTACGGCAATATTTTGAACTGTCCCCTCAAATCCTGCTTCCACCAAACGCAGTTCTCCTGCTGGACGTATAGTTCCAGGTGCTTTGACAGCAACACTGTACTCCAACACTGATGCAAGTACAACTCCCACACCCAAAACAATAACTATAAATCCCCCACCAGTAATTCCCCAAGGACTAATACGAGGCAGAAATTCGTTATTACTAATTGTCGGAAGTTGTTCAGGAGTAGGATTACTTAACATGATGATCAAACCTGAGAACTAATAACGGAGTTTAATTAAAGAATTGACATTGCTGAATATCATCATGAATTACAGTTGTGATAATTTTTGGATTCCTAAAATTATCTAGAGAAGTAGTATTATACATCTGAAACCAACTAATTCATCATTCTGATTCAGCAACATCAAAGAATTAATGAATCTGCAAGGAAATGTTTGTTGTTCATGTCATTTAATTTCATGAGGTTAGATAATTTTTATAAATTAATTACCCAACCTCACTCTTGGAACTAGATATTCAAATTGAGAGCTTGACCAGCACCAGTAAAGATATCACTAGCTCCAATAACTTGTGTCACTTCGCTACCATTTCTATTGGAAGATGAGCTTGTAGCAAACAATAGTGTTTGTTCAGAGAAAGTGGAAGAAACTAAATCTTGAAGGCTGATACCACCAGAAAGGGTTTCTTGTTGCTCGTTGCTTAAATCCACCATGAAATTGGATTTTATGATTGAGTTAGACATATTTTTACCTCAAAATTTTTGAGAGATGGTTTTTGATTGGATAAAATAACTTCACTAATTTGCTCAAATTTAAAAGCAATAGAAGCAAGAGTCTTGAAACTAGGTAATTTATATAATTGCTAATATAATTACCTAGTTAGGAAGATAAGCTAGTATCCGAAAGCAGCGAAATAAAAGCAACCATTCTACACTTTGGTGAAAGATTAAAGGTTAAGGGGTAAAGTGAGCATAGAAATGATTGCCTGATTTACGCGCCCGTTGTACTAGATGCTCAAATTCACATCTTTGAGTGCATCGGTAAAGATATCCTCAGCCGCTAAAATCTGTGTGACATCACTACCATTTCTATTAGTAGATGTCGTACCAGCCGATACTAGCCCTTCTTGGCTAAAGGCAGAAGAAACTAAATCTTGAAGACTAATACCACCAGAAAGAGTTTCTTGTTGCTCTTCGCTCAAATTAGTCAACAAGTTGGATTTAATGTTTAAGAAAGACATAGATTTACCTCATTTGAAAAGTGATTTACGTTTTGTTCAGCAATTAACATTATGTCCATGACATCTTTTTTATGAGAATTTTAATCAGGATAAATAAACTTCTTATCGATTACATTTATCTGATTAAATCCTTCACTAGAAAATCCTTTTTAGGGAAAGATGTAATGCTTTGTGTGTTTTGCTTATTTATATAGTAGCTAGTAAACTTACTACTTAAATGCTCAGTTTATGTTCAGTTATTGCTCAGTTTATGTTCAGTTTAAAAATTATTTATACGAAGGCTTATTTACAGGTTTTAATATTATTCTTGTCCCAATTAAAACTTGCAGATAATGTTAATGATTGTATCTTATGGACTGAGAATGAAGATATAAACAATAGAGACATAGCAATGCTATATCTCTATATTGATTATATATTGATGATATTTTCACGAATCAAATAGCATTACTTGATTAAGTAACTTTTAAGATATATTCGCGGTTTCGGTTTTTGAAAAGCAGTCTATTTTTCTGATACCACAGATTTTGGTATATCCTTGGTAACTTCAGGTGCAGAAGTATTGTCTAAAACTAGCAATCCGCATGAGGTGGATAATTTTTTTGTCAGTTGCAATAACTTAATCTTTAATAAAGAAGGTAAATTTCTTTTTTGTCCATTTGAAAGAGATTGAATTATCTCTACCAAGATGTCTAATATGGGTGGAGCATTCTCAAAATTCTGAGATGACTTTGCTTCTGTTTCGGTTTTATTACAAACTAGTGCCACTAGATGCTGATTATCTTGTACAATCAACTGCTTAAGGGTGGCAGCTTCTTCAATATCGCTAGATAAAACATCTGTATTAGCTGCTCCATCCAAGTGTTGCTGATTGATTATAAGCACATCATGACTAATGCTATCTGCTGTGATTGAATCAGACAGAAGTAATTGCTCTTGTGTAGAAGTCGAAGAATCTATTTCCTCAAACATACTTTGGTCAGCAACCTCTTCCCAGTTCACACCAATAGCATCACAAATCGAGAAAAAGTTCTCACTACGAATTGCTTGACTCCGCCAAAATCGACGTAGTGTAGCTTGGGAAATTGATGCGCGATCGCACCAAATGTGTGCTAATTTATTCCATCCTTTCTTACGTCTTGCTCGTTCGACAATGTTTAACCCTTGTGGAGATGCTTGAATCGAGTCTGTCATGTCTAATTCCTCGCAAACTTTTCAAGTCTTTCCGAAATTAATTACGGTGCATAATACAACCTTGAATAATTCAAGAAAGAAATCATGAGTGAATTAGACCTCTTGTAAAAGTATTGGTGTAATTAAACAAGAACAGTTTATTCCCTGGATAAATAGTTAGAACTTTTACGTTTTTCAAACTCTCTATATGATATTTTGAGTTTGGTAAAATAACTTTTATAAGAGGTCTATAGTTACCTAAATAATACACTCAATCTCAATTTAAATATGCTAAACTGAGCAGAAGATAACAAAATTAACAACCCAGTCGATAAATATTACTTTGTTTAAGTTTCTTTGTTCGCAGTAATTTTCGACTAAATTATAACTGTTAATTACAGAAACTTTTAAAATTATAATTTCGATTTACAATATCATAAAATATACTTGATAAATTGCAAATCTGATTTTTTTGACTATTCCCCACTCTCGAAAAAAAGAATAATTAAAGTATTCAAATCTGGTTTTTAAATATTCTCGAACTTAACAATTATAAAATTTTGCGTTTATGGGGAGATACTAGAGCGAAGAAACTGGAAATAGCTTGGAAATATCTGGTAATTTATTCCTCTGCAAAAACAGTCAAAATTTGAGGACGGTAACGTTTAATTTGAATATTCAAAATAATTGCCCCTTCTTTAATCAAATCTTCTACATAACCATTTATTTCGATTTGAGCGTCATTTGCCTTAACAAAGGGACCGAAGTAGTATGTACAACTAGGTTGTTTAGTAACAATTTCAATCCACCAAGCCAATCTTAATACTTCGAGAACATCTACGATTTTTTCCTGAAGAAGTGAATAAGGTTTGTATTCTTGATTTTCTAAAGATTGACTATCTTTCTGAGAATTCTTATTGGAAATTATTGCATCGTCAAAATCACGTTCCAGATATTCCATTTGGTTCACTCATTTTCATGATAATTGGTAAATTTTTATTTTCCAAAAAAGGCTGGATACACAAAAGCAAAAGCTGTCGCACTAGGAATCTGTTTACCATCAAGTTCTTCAACAGTAACAGTTTTCAATTGTTTATCCCAAATAGCTTTAATTTTGCGACCATTAAAATCTACAACCTTTGTACCAACCTTCTCCAATTCTTGATGAGGAAACTGATGGTTGACACCGGAAAATTGATTTTTAGGTGCTTGATTATCTGCTTCCCAGACATAGCTGACAATCGCTTTGGGATGTAGTTGACGCTGGTTTTGATTACGGACGGGAAAAAGAATCTCATTGTTGGTGTAATAACTACCATAGGGATATCGCAGGTAGTCGCGTTTGTGACCAGTTTCTGTGGAAAGAATTTTGCTGTTAGGGTGCTTTGCTAACCATGCAGCAATGGTTGTTTTTACACCAGGGAGCCTTTTTAAAGAACGATTATTTTTCGGTCCGACAACACCAACACCCCACGGTTGGGAATAAAGGGTATCATCGGCTCGGTCATACATAACTAAGCAACTTTGATATAGCTTACCGGATACTCCATAAGTTGTATTTCCTCGTTCAAAAACAATCCCGGTGTCACACAAAGGACAGTAGGTGACACTAAGATTAGTTCCACCAACGGTATCGTTGACAATTTCGTGCCAATTCAAAATTCCCAAAGGATAAGCTTTTGCTTCACCATTAATTACCACACCAATTACCAGTTCATTTTGCTTAAATGGTGTAGTTTTGGCTGTATCAAAACGAGGATTATCGAGACTGGGAATACCATCTTTAGGTGGACCTCCATCCAGCAGTTCTGTTAAATTAATACGGGTATTTTTGGCTGGATCGATATTCTGCTTGCGGAGGTCATCTAGTTCTTTATTTTGGTTATGGAGATGTTTAGTAAGAGAGAAGTAACGTAGTTTAAAATCATCTAATCCCCCAGCTTGTACTACTAATGCACTTAAAAGTAAGCCGACAATAGAAATAGTACTAATTAATATTTGGATTTTGCTTTTCATCGCAACATTACCTCAATTTACACATTTAAGTTGAGTAAATCACTAATTTTTAATTATCAAATTTCCATCCGGAAATACCTACGCTGTAATATCCATTTTTTTCATAAGTACCGAACTCGAATTCATCACAATCCTGATCAAAAATATGTTCCAGGTATTTTTAAGGGTTGATGTTTTGATTTGTATCAGAAACCGGAATCTAGATTGGATCAAGCTTCAAAAATTTTGGCGATAAATCCGAGTTTGTAACTTTCATAAGTAATTACTGGCTGATTACAGGTCTCATATAGTAAGACGAATTTCAATTCAAAATGGATTTACTCAAAACCGATGCAATCAAAAATTTTGCCGAAAACTCAACCGTTGCTACTACTTTGGGGATAGGAATTATTTGAGAGGTTTCTATCCTTCCAGAAAACGAGCAAAACTCAAATCCTGCCGATATTTAGAGTAATTTACACAGACATGCTCCATTTTAAATCGATCGCAATGTACTCGATTAATCAGATCGATTACTTCTTTGACACAAGTCAGATGAAAAATGTTATGCATATCATGGCTAGTAAAAAACTGTCTTTCTAAAACTTCAGTTTCTAGCCATAACATCAATGTTGTCCAAATCTCGCCAAACAAAATAATTGGGGTTTCACAGATATGTTCTACCTGCATTAGTTGCCAGGTATAAAATAATTCAAGCAATGTGCCAATACCTCCAGGTGCAACAATCACCGCATCTGCAAGAGAAACAAAGGTATCTAATCTGTTACTAAATTTATCAAAATCCTTGTTGATATCCAGATACAGATTGGGATGTTGTTCGTAAGGAAGTTTGATATTTAGCCCAATTGAATAGACATCAGAACCAAGACTTTTATGTCCAGCGTTTGCTGCTTCCATTAAACCTGGTCCACCTCCTGTGATAATATCAAATCCCGATTCCGCTAATCCTTGGGCAATATTAAACACATCAATATATTCTCGATCTTCTTTTTTGATTCGTGCGGAACCAAAAATGGCTACTCGATAATGGGGTTTCATAGATTTGTCATCTCTTTAAGAATTGTGATGATTTCTTGTGGATTTTGTCTTTGTGTATAATCGGGGTTAACAAAAGCATGAACAATTACACCATCAGTGTTGACTACGTAAGTCGCTGGTATGGGTAACTCAAAGGTTTCATCCCCATTACTTGCAGGTAGATTAATACCAAATCCTTGATAAATGGGACGAAGTGCTTCTGGAATTGTAAATACTAAGCCAAATTGACGCGCAACCCGATTACCAACATCACTTAATACTGCAAAAGTCAATTCATTTTTTTCCACTGTTGAAAGGGAATTATCAGGGGTTTGGGGTGAAATTGCCACCAATGTACCCCCATAAGCCTTGATTTGGGGTAGTGCTTGCTGTAATGCTCGCAGTTCCAAATTACAATAGGGACACCATCCTCCCCGATAAAAGGAAATCACGACTAAACCCGATTTGAGTAGCTCGTGAATATCAACTAATTCAGCGATCGCATTCGGTAAGGCAAAATTGGGTATAGTATCTCCTGCTTGGAGAGAATTATGGCTAATACCCGAATTGAGCAAGTCGATGGCTGCTTGTTCCATCAGAACTTTGACATCTTCTGGCATTTGTGATTCTATTTGCACTGCTAAATTGACTAAATCTTCAGTTAAATTCATCAATAACTCCTAAACTATTTGGGGAATGAGAAAAATAGAATTATCTTAAACTCGGAGAATCTTTTCCACAGCTTCTGTATAGAGCTTTTTCGGTTTTAACCCACCAATTTGTTCCATAACTTCCTTTCCTTGAAAAAGAAACACAGTTGGAGCGCTGCGTACACCTAACTCCATTGCCAATTCCGGTTCTTCTGTCATATCAATTGTCACCATGTGCATTTTGCCACCACTTTCATTCACTAATTGTTCAAGAATTGGGGTAAGGGTTTTGCAAGCAGGACAGTGAGGAGCGACAAATTTTACTAAAATTGGGTGAGGTGATTCTTGCTGCAACTGTTCTAGAGAATCTCTTCCCTCGCTAAAAATTGAGTTGGTTAATTCTGACATTGTTATTTCTCTTTTGATTTGGATTAAATTTGATTGAGATTGATACCAAGAATTTCTGGAAAAATCTTGATTGTTTGATTTATCGCGTTATGTTTTGTATTCAATCTACATTACTGATTGTTGATAATTTATTACCTGTTGACGAACATTAGCTAAACAACATCTACCTTGGGGAGTATTGACTTCACAACCACAACGTCCAGTTTGAATATGAGTACGAATTGAGATCGAATCGTTTATTAATCCAAAATCAACTTAGCTTCCGAAAAACCACTGAGTTCCCGTAAACAGATAATACACACCAGTTAAAATCAGTGCGACGCTACCAAAGCGAATAATTCCCTCAGAATGTTGCAATAACTTATTACTTTGTTTTGCCAATCCCGTAAATAAACTTGCCAGAAAAATCAATAAGGTATAACCAAGCGCATAACTAACCATCGTTAGCGTACCCAATACCTGGGAACCCGTAGCTGCTGCTGATGCTAACACCGCGAATAACACCGGACTCGCACAAGGAGAACTCACCAACGCAAAGGTCAAACCAACACCATAAGGTCCTGCTTTGGGTAGATTGACATTCATCTGCGGTAGGGGAATATTTACAACTCCCATCAACCACAAACCCATCACAGCCATGATTAAGCCCACTACTATATTGATATAGCCACGGTACTCAACCATTACGGCTCCCGCAAAGGAAGATACCAAACCAAACAAACTGAGAATTGTCACCGCACCCAACACAAACAAACCCGCTTTGGTGAAAGCATCCCAACGGGATTTGATTTTGAGCGTACCGATATAGCTGAGATTGACAGGTAAAAGTGCCAGAATACAAGGAGATACAGATGCGATCGCACCACCTGCAAATGCTAATGGTAATAATATAAAGGGATTTGCGGTATCCTGTTGATCAAACCATTGTTGGTAGCGGTTTTCCACAATCGAAATTACCCGTTCGACTGGATGGCTGATTACAGGTCCGAGGGTGATAACTAGAATTAGTGATAGTAATCCCAATCCACCATAAAACAGCCACTTCTTTGAGATTTTAGAACGTCGAGCAGGACTTGGCTCTGTGGATGATCGAGATATTTGTTTCATGATAATTCTTCCAGCGATCAAGAGATAAAAGCTAATTTTGAGCTAAAGCAGCATCGAGTACTTTGGTGTAGTCTGCTTTGTTCGGATTATTTTTAAACATCGTTAAAATATTACCAGTCGCCGGATCAACGATAGCTACTGTGCTTGTTTTACTCTTATTTGCTTCCAGGAATTTACTTAGACCTAATTTTTCGGCTTGAGCTTGTGTCCCTTTAAGCTTGCCTTGGTCAGTCACATCCAACACCACAAAATTCACCTTATCGGCATAATCTTGTTTCAATTGCGACAAGGTGGGAGCAATATTTTTACAACCAGCACACCAAGTTGCAAATACATCTACTAAAACAGGTTTACCCTGAAGTTCTTGTGCAAGAGGTCCTCCCACGGAAGTTAATTTTCCTGCACAGGGATTTTTCGCAGCACAGGGATTTTTAGAATTATCTTTACCCGCGCAAGGATTTTTTCCAGCACAGGGATTTTTAGAATTATCTTTAGCAGCACAAGGATTTTTCGCAGCACAGGGATTTTTAGAACTATCTTTAGCAGCGCAGGGATTTTTCGCAGCACAGGGATTTGCCTGAGCCACCTCTGTAGTTGATGATGCAGCTTGATTTTGAGAAATATTATCGGGATTTCCAGTGCTGCATGATACCATCAAAACCAAGCTACTCAAAGACAGTAGACCGAGCCAAAATTTAGTATGTTTGTACATGATTTTTCTATTTCTATAAACTCATATTGGAAGATGCTGTGATAGCTATGCAATCCGAGAAATTGAATTACACTTGCTTGCATCTATTTACTAAGACGCTTGAGGAACGAGATTGGATTTAACTCAACAAAAAATTGTGACTCATTCAGGAACAGGATTTTTGCATGGTCAGAGTAGTACAAGCATCTTTCTTCCTTTTTGACACCAGGGAGCGAGATGCTCCCACTACATACTTTTGACCTAATTTTTTGCCACAGCAGCGTTCAGGATTTTGGTATAGTCAGCTTTGTTGGCATTATTTTTATACATAGCTAAAATGTTGCCAGTCGCAGGATCAACAATCGCCACTGTACTTGTTTGACTCTTGTT
>JBHJOU010000016.1:0-4849 GCA_050329355.1 Rivularia sp. (in: cyanobacteria) | reverse complement strand
CGGCATTGTACGAAAGCGTTTGGAAGGTTTTAGAGGTAGAGAAGACTTTTTTGCGGCTTTGTCTGAAATTAAAGACAGTTATACAAATTTACCGCAAACTTACAATTCTGCCGAACGGAGGTTAAAAGCTACTACTTTATAATTAATTAGATAACTAGTAGTCTATTTCATTAGTTTTGATGAGTTTTCTCGCAAACCCGACCGGGAATGAAATTCCCGGTCTAATAGCACAAGTCCTATGAATAGGACTAAAACAATCAATCATAAAATTTAGGTCAAGCACCCTGCATAATTAATGTGGTGGGGTAGTAGTCGATGATGAAACTCCCCTTGACTATGCTTGTTGTAATCAAAGTTTAAGAAAAGGTAAAAAGTTTCTTAAAGATTACATTATACAAGCTGAACTCGACTGTTGTAAAAGTGCTGCATTATATTGCAAGGTCGAGGTTTGAAGTAGAATTATTGGGTAAAATTAGCAATAAAAATCAAACTATTTTTAATTACCCCACCCAAATACTACCGGGTGGGGTATTTTATCTTAAATTGTGTGTGTCACAATTATTAACAGTTCCGACCAGAACAATTGCAGCGCAGATAGATAATTGACGCAGGACAAAGACTTATGCTCTGTCGCAACGATTTCTTTTCTAATTCGTAGCAATGTTCTAAGTTAGTGGAGAATTCTAAAAGAAGGCATGACTCGATGGAAATAATCTATCAATATGCTTGGCTGATTCCAGTTTTACCGCTTTTAGGAGCGATGCTGGTCGGCTTAGGCTTAATTTCCTTTAATCAGGCGACTAATCGCCTACGACAGCTAAATGCCGCCTTAATTATCTCTTTAATGGCAGCGGCAATGGGGCTGTCGTTTAGTTTGTTATGGAGTCAAATCCAAGGACACGCGACTTATACGCGCACCCTAGAATGGGCAGCAGCGGGTAGCTTTCACTTGACTATGGGTTTTACTGTTGACCACCTGACAGCAGTAATGCTGGCGATTGTCACCAGTGTAGCTTTGTTAGTTATGGTGTATACCGATGGCTACATGGCTCATGACCCCGGTTATGTGAGGTTTTACGCCTATTTGAGTTTATTTGGCTCCTCAATGCTCGGTTTGGTGGTTAGTCCGAACTTAGTACAAATTTACATATTCTGGGAACTGGTAGGGATGTGTTCCTACTTGCTGGTTGGCTTCTGGTACGATCGCAAGTCAGCAGCAGATGCAGCCCAAAAAGCGTTTGTGACCAACCGGGTTGGTGACTTTGGACTGCTGTTGGGTATATTAGGGTTGTTTTGGGCGACGGGAAGCTTCGAGTTCGAGATTATGGGCGATCGCCTTGCCGAACTTGTACAAACTGGGGCTTTGAGCAATGTTCTCGCGGTTGTATTCGCGATTTTGGTTTTCCTCGGTCCAGTAGCGAAGTCAGCTCAATTTCCGCTGCACGTTTGGCTTCCGGATGCAATGGAAGGTCCGACCCCGATTTCTGCCTTGATTCACGCGGCAACAATGGTAGCAGCGGGTGTTTTCTTAATTGCTCGGATGTACCCGGTATTTGAACACGTTCCGGCAGCAATGAGCGTAATTGCTTATGTTGGGGCATTTACCGCGTTTATGGGGGCAACAATTGCTATTACCCAAAATGACATTAAGAAAGGGTTGGCTTACTCCACCATTTCCCAACTTGGTTATATGGTAATGGCAATGGGAGTAGGCGCTTACACTGCCGGTTTCTTTCATTTAATGACCCACGCTTACTTTAAAGCGATGCTGTTCCTCGGTTCCGGTTCGGTAATTCACGGCATGGAAGGAGTTGTCGGTCATGATCCAGTTGTGGCTCAGGATATGCGAGCCATGGGCGGATTGCGGAAATATATGCCAGTGACAGCAACTACCTTTTTGATTGGTTGTTTGGCAATTTCGGGTATTCCACCTTTCGCCGGTTTTTGGTCGAAAGATGAAATTCTCGGTTCTGCCTTTGCGGTTAACCCATTTTTGTGGTTCGTAGGTTGGTTAACTGCCGGAATTACCGCTTTCTATATGTTTAGAATGTATTTCATGACATTTGAAGGCAAATTCAAGGGCAAAGATGAGAACATTTTGCAGCAGTTGAAGAAATCAGCAGCGACTATTTTCGTAGAATCAGAAGCCGCTCCCAATTTTGGTCCTGGAGCAATGAAGCAGGGAGAATTGGAATCTTCTACCCACGACGACCATTCTCACAGTCATGGACACAGCGATACACCCCATGAATCCCCGTGGACGATGACTTTACCGTTAATGGTTTTGGCAATTCCCTCGATGCTAATTGGTTTACTCGGAACTCCTTATGCTAACTATTTTGAGGAGTTTATCTATCCACCCAGCGAAACCTTAGCAGAAGTGATCGAAAAAGCCGCAGAATTTGACCCCACAGAATTTTATACTATGGCTGGTCTCTCCGTGGCGATCGCCGTTGTGGGAATTATCTTGGCTGTGTTGATGTATCGAGTCCAAAAAATCGACCCAGCAGCCATTGCAGCTAAATACCCCGCACTTTACAAGCTATCTCTTAACAAGTGGTACTTTGATGATTTTTACCATCGTGTATTTGTTCTAGGCTTGCGTCGCATAGCCAGACAAGTCTTGGAAGTTGACTTCCGCGTTGTCGATGGTGCTGTTAACCTCACCGGACTTTTTACTCTTGTCAGTGGTGAAGGTTTGAAGTACCTAGAAAACGGACGTGTACAATTCTATGCCTTGATTATCTTTGGGGCTGTTTTAGCCTTGGTAATTGTCTTTGGTGTTACCTGATATGGAAATGTCATATGTTAGGTTTCTACTTGTGAATTAGAGTAATGGGGATGAAGGCAGATAAGTTAGTTTCTCTGCCTTCGTCTTTTTGGAATTTTTGTTAAATCAAGCAAAACATTACCGCCAAATCAAAAAAAAACTGCTACTTAATAGCTAGTAGTTGATAGCCAAAATTTATTATTCCTTCCTAACCAATTCATGAATATAGCTAACTTTCCCTGGCTAACAACGATTATTTTGTTGCCCGTAGCAGCATCGCTGTTAGTTCCCATCATCCCGGATAAGGACGGTAAAACAGTACGTTGGTTTGCCCTGATAATCGGGTTGATCGATTTTGCCTTGATTGTTACCGCTTTTTACACTCAGTACGATTTCTCAAATCCCAATTTGCAATTGGTCGAGAGTTATGCTTGGGTTCCACAATTAGATTTAAATTGGTCGGTAGGGGCAGATGGTTTATCAATGCCCCTAATTATTTTGACTGGATTTATTACCACGCTGGCGATTCTAGCCGCTTGGCCTGTAACCTTTAAACCCAAGCTATTCTATTTTTTGATACTGGCAATGTACGGTGGACAAATTGCCGTTTTTGCAGTTCAAGATATGCTGTTATTTTTCCTCGTGTGGGAACTCGAATTGATTCCGGTTTACCTGCTCCTGGCAATTTGGGGAGGTAAGAAACGACAATATGCAGCCACCAAATTTATTTTGTACACGGCTGGTGGTTCGTTATTTATTTTGCTCGCATCCCTGACAATGGCATTTTATGGCGATAACGTGACCTTTGATATGGCAACGTTAGGCGCTAAGAATTTTCCGATAAATTTAGAACTGGCACTGTATGCAGCTTTCTTGATAGCTTATGCTGTCAAATTACCGATTATTCCCTTGCATACCTGGCTACCGGATGCTCACGGTGAAGCTACAGCCCCTGTACATATGTTGCTAGCGGGAATTTTGTTAAAAATGGGCGGTTATGCGTTGGTTCGGATGAATGCCCAAATGCTGCCCAATGCTCACGCTTATTTTGCGCCAGCCCTGATAATTCTGGGGGTTGTAAATATTATTTACGCTGCCTTGACATCTTTCGCACAACGTAATTTGAAGCGCAAAATCGCTTATTCTTCAATTTCTCACATGGGATTTGTACTGATTGGTATTGCTAGCTTCACTGACTTAGGTTTGAGTGGAGCGGTACTGCAAATGGTTTCCCACGGATTAATTGGAGCGAGTTTGTTCTTCCTTGTTGGTGCGACTTACGATCGAACCCATACTTTGATGCTCGATGAAATGGGCGGTGTTGGTCAAAAAATGGGTAAAATCTTTGCCATGTTTACTACTTGTTCGATGGCTTCCTTAGCTTTGCCAGGAATGAGTGGTTTTGTGGCGGAGTTGATGATATTCGTTGGTTTTGCCACCAGCGATGCTTATAGCAACATCTTTAAGATTTTCGTGGTGTTTTTAATGGCAGTTGGTGTAATTTTGACTCCGATTTATCTGTTGTCAATGTTGCGGGAGATTTTCTACGGGGAAGAAAACCAAGAGTTGATTTCTAGTCAAAAATTAATCGATGCTGAACCCCGTGAGATATTTATTGTGGCTTGTTTGTTGATTCCAATTATCGGAATTGGTTTGTATCCGAAGATTTTGACTCAGGTTTACGATGCGACAACGTTGCAGTTAACAGAAAGATTGCGTGGCTCTGTACCGAGTTTGGCTCAGCAAAAAGTGCCTGCTGTTTCGATGAGTGCGCCGGAAATTGGTAGTTAGTTTAATGGTAATTTTTATTTGATTAAAGGGATGGGTTTTGAAACCTGTCCTTTTTTTATGGGGGGTTGGGAATATATTTTTTAACGCAAAGGAGCGCTAAGGAAAACGCAAAGGAGCGCAGAGGCTATAGAAATAAAACCTGTCTGCGCGGGCTAATATAATACATATTTTTTGCAACGGGTGTGTGACGCTTTGATAGTTTTTGTTGGTGGTTATAAGTTTTGTCGCGTCACGCACCAATTGATTTAAAATAACCGCAGAGGCGCAGAGAACGCAGAGGATAAGAAG
>JBHJOU010000331.1:0-3860 GCA_050329355.1 Rivularia sp. (in: cyanobacteria) | reverse complement strand
AGAGATATTTTTAGTAATTGGAAACTGGTAATTGAAAAGTGATAAAGTTACATATGACCTAAACTTAATCTTAAATATTGATAAAAATGAAATCCATTATAGAGCTTGTATTATTAACTTTTTTCTTATTGATAATTTGTTTGCAACAAGCAGCTTTCGCGGATACAGCTGATGGAGCAAAAATATTTGCTGCAAATTGCGCTGGTTGTCATATTAATGGTGGTAATATTATCCGACGCGGCAAAAATTTACAAATGAAGGCTTTAAAAAAATATAATATGGATTCTATAGAGGCTATTTCTGATATTGTGACTTACGGTAAAAACAATATGTCAGCCTACAAAGACCGTTTGAGCGAATCAGAAATCCAAACTGTAGCCAGCTATGTTTTAAACCAAGCTGAAAATAATTGGCGTAAATAAGACAGTTGACAGTGGACAGTTGATAACGAGAGATTGATACTTATAATTCCTAACCTTTAACCTTTAACCTTTAACCTTTGACCTTTAACCTTTGACCTTTAATAATATCCATAAGTCTTACTAGCTTTATCTCCATTAATCACCATACCTAAAACATTGGTTCGAGCCATTTCTAAATGTTCTATGGCTTGCATCATTGCTGAACGGTCTGTTTGATGTATTCTAGCTACAAGTACAACACCATTTGTGTAAGGTGCAAGTAAATTAGCATCAGCTAATCCTACTAAAGGAGGAGTATCATAAATTACTAAATCAAAGGTGGAGTGTAAATCTTCCATAATTTGCTTAATCTTTTGCGAAGAAAGCAATTTGGTGGGGTCAGGAGGAATGGGACCGGCGGTAATTACTGATAATCCATTGAATGAAGATATTTCTTGAATAGCCGTTTCTCTCGGTATATTCCCGGAAATTAAATTACTTAATCCCCAGAGATTGTTTAAATTAGCTAAATCATGAATTTGAGGTCGTCGCATATCTGCATCTACTAATAGCACCCGTCTTCCCATTGCACAAGCGGTTTGTGCTAAATTAAATGCAACTGTAGACTTACCGTCTCCAGACATCGCAGAACTAATAACTAAAGAATTAATCGCTTCATCGGAACTGAGTAATTGAAGGTTAGTATGCAGTACTCGAAATGCTTCTGAAAATCTGGATGATTCAACATATTGCTGAATAACTGTCTGACGATGCGGAACAATTTTCGCAAAATCCGAGTTGGTTTGAGGAAGTACATTTACTGTTTTTTCAACAAAATGTTCTTCTGAAACAAGTTGTTTTTGACTATATGGTAATTGTTTTTCAAAAGGAATATTTGCGAGCAGTGGTAGTCTAATTTTTTCTCTAAAAGCTTCTATAGAATGGTATCGATTATCTAGCTTTTCAATCAATAATCCGCTACCAATTCCTAAAAGAGTACTAGCAACAAATCCTAAAATTAAATTACGTGGAATGCTGGGAGATATAGGAATTTCTGGCTGAATTGGGGCTTGGATTAATTGCCAAGGAACTTGTGTTTGTGCTGCTTCAATTTGCAGTTTTTCACGAGTAGCTAAAAAACGACTTAAACTATCAGTCGCTACTTGTAATTCCGTATTTAGTTCAGTATATTTTCGATTAATATATGGGGATTGCTCAATTTTGTTATTCAGTTGTTGTTCTGTTGCGCGAAGTGCTTGACTTTGCTGTTGTAAATTTTGTAATTCAGAAGCCGCTTCAGCACGTTTTATATATAGAACTCGTTGCGCTTCTTGACTCAATAAAGGTAATAGTTTTTGCCGTTTTTCTTGCAAGTTCTGAATCGGAATACTATTCTCGTGAAAACGTGTAGATTCACCAGCAATTTGTATCTCTAATTCACGCAACTGGGCAATTAATTGCTGATAAATAGGTGCGTCATTTAGTACCGCTAACGCTCCTTGTTGAGTTTGTAAACTATTGAAGTAGGAATAGACTTTTGCTAATCCTTGGTCGGCTTCTACTCGCTTTTGTGATAATATTTGGAGTTGGGTAGCAATTTGTTGTGACTGGCTTTCTGGCTGGAGAAAATCGTTCTTTTCTCTAAATAATTGTAGCTCTTCCTGAATTTTATTTACACGTTTTTGGATAGGTGGTAATTGGGTTTCTACAAAATTAATACCCTGACGTAAGTTAGTTTGACGGTGTTCTAAACTGTATTTCAAATAAGCTTCAGCAAGTTTATCTAATACAAATTTTATTTTAACTTTGTCGTTATCTTGGTAAGCTACTTCGATAATTTTTGTCTCACCCAATCGAATAATACGAAGAGATTCGAGTAAAGTTTTATAGTTAATATCTCCATAAGAGGTTCGCAATTCCTCAACAATTTTTGTCATCAATTCAGGACTTTTCAACACCTGAATTTGAGTTTCATAATCTAATCCTGGCTTACTTAAACTTCCTTCCAGAAGTGTGGGAACATTGCTTGTTTCCGTATTTACAGGTTCGGCTAAAATTTGAAACTTAGCTTCATATTGTGGTTCTTGATTGAGAGTGAAAGTCGCAACACCAGTCATTACCAGACAAGAAACCCCAAGGATTGCAAAACTTCGCCGCTTGAGAATAGTGAAGAATTGACGCAAATCCCAATCATCTCCCTCAGTTTCCATCCAAGGTATAGGTTGAGCTTGTAGCAACTGAGGTGCATAGTCTGTATCTCGATTACCAGGTGAGGGTTTAAAAGAATATGTCTCCATTGCTTCTTCACGCTTACTAAAAATCTAAACCATACATGAGCATAAACACTGCTATTCCAAGTGCTTTAAAGCAAAATATTAACCTTATCTCTAAGATAATGACTTCCTTGAATTTACCTAGATTTTGATTTTTTTTAATGGGGAATAGGAAACAGCTTAATATTCATATAACAAAATAAAAATTTTTGAGATTTTTTGAAAGCTAAAAATCAAGGTTTTGAGACTGCGAAATTTGCAAACAACCCGGTTTTTAATCCAGGTACCTGATGGTGTGTTCTCAAACTTTGCTGCGAGTACAACATAAATGCTCAATAAAATACTGATAATTTTTTAACCTCTGTTTAACGAATATTAACGAATATTAAAAGCATCAGTTTTTTAACCGTAGAATCTCAGAAAAATTTTCTGTTTTTTGAAAAAAATTAGTATATTTACTGAAGTATTATTCATAAGCAATCTCTATAAATAGTTAAAGAAAAATCTAATACCTACGAACTTCTACACAGTTATCCTACCTACTATTTATAAAAGCAATTTATTTTTTACAGTTATTAGTCAGGTATTACGGGATTTTTGAAAACTCAATCGATTCGTTGAATTTTAGAGAAACAAAGATATGTAAACTTTTTGTTATTTTGTGATAAATCATGTTTTTTTGGGCAAATTAAAATTAAGTTCCCAATAATTTTTGGTAAAAAAATAAGATGACCAAATCTTTTGAAAGGTTAAAAACACCTATTTTAAGTAAATACGATCAACTCCCAGATGTAAGTCCGGATTTTATAAAAATTGGACAGTTAATTAAACTATCTGTAATTACCCAGTTTTTCCCCCCAGATTATGCTCCAACGGGACAGTTAATTGAGGAGTTAGTCACGCATTTAGATAAACAAGGTGTAGATATCGAAGTTTTTACCGGACAACCGGGTTATGCTTTTGAGAATAACAATGCACCTACTGTTGAGGTTTGTGGAAAAGTCAAAATCAAACGCTCCCGCACCACACAACTTTGGTCTAAAAGAATACGCGGTAAAGCTGTAAATGGAGTCTTGTTTACCCTACGTTCTGCATTGTATTTGGTTTCGGCAGCTCGCGATCGCAATACAGTTTTGCTAACTACAGCCCCTCCATTCTTGCCTGTTTTAGGGTATTTAGCTCATAT
>JBHJOU010000395.1:0-2828 GCA_050329355.1 Rivularia sp. (in: cyanobacteria) | reverse complement strand
CTTTTTTGATTCAATCTGAAAAAGTTGCTTTGATTGATACTTCTCACCGCAAATTTGAGCAGCTATATCTGGAAATACTTACAGGATTAATTAACGTCAATAAAATAGATTATTTGGTTGTCAGCCATACTGAACCAGATCATAGTGGTTTAATTAAAGATATTTTGCAATTAGCTCCCAATATTACTATTGTTGGTGCTAAAGTCGCGATGCAGTTTTTAGAAAATATGGTTCACCAGCCTTTTAATTCCATGATAATTAAAAGTGGAGAACGTTTAGATTTGGGTAACGGACACGAATTAGAGTTTGTTTCTGCACCTAATTTACATTGGCCCGATACAATCTTTACTTATGACCATAAAACCAGCATTCTCTATACCTGCGATGTATTCGGAATGCATTACTGTGACGATCGCACTTTTGATGAAAATTTTACGGAAATAGAAGAAGATTTTCAATATTACTATGACTGTTTAATGGGACCGAATGCACGGTCTGTACTATCTGCTTTAAAAAGAATACAGAAATTAACAATTGGCACAGTCGCCACCGGACACGGACTTTTATTACAACATCATATTCCAGAATGGATCGGACGCTATGAAAAATGGAGTTTGGAACAAGCTAAAACCGAGAAATTAGTCGCTTTATTTTACGTTGAAGATTACGGTTACAGCGAAGAATTAGTCAGGGCGATCGCACATGGTAGTGCCAGAACAAATGTAGCGGTAGAATTGGTAGATATAAATAATGTTGAACCGCAAGAAGTCCGAGAAATAGTTGCACAAACCGCTGGTTTAGTGATTGGAATGCCTCCCAAATCAAATTCTGTAGCTCAAGCAGCTTTGAATACCATCTTGGCAGCAGTCCATAATAAACAAGCGATTGGCTTATTAGAATCCGGAGGAGGAGAAGACGAACCCGTTTTTCCCTTACGCAATAAGTTTCAAGAATTAGGATTAACCGAAGCTTTCTCAGCAATATTAATTAAAGAAGCTCCTAACAAGATTATAGAACAACTTTGCGACGAAGCAGGAACCGATTTAGGACAATGGCTGAATCGCGAACGCACTATCAAACAAATCAAGTCTATTGATAGCGAGCGAGAAAAATCATTAGGAAGAATTAGCACCGGACTATATATTATCACCGCCAAAAAAGGAGAAGTTCAAAGTGCAATGCTGGCTTCTTGGGTAATACAAGCCACTGCTAAGATTAAGTATTTCTTCTTAAGCACGACTTACGATATTGTCACAATACCCCGTTGGTGCGTGACGCTACAAGTCTTATTACTCCGTTCAAATTTAATCTAAACTACACACCCGTTGCAAAAAATTGTGCCAATTGCGTAAGTCCTATTAAGATAGCATTTTGCGCCAATAACTACATTAAACTTGGGAAAAAAGTGTTATTTAATAATTAAAATCATCATTTTATCAGACCATTCATAACTATGATTAATCCCCGTGAAATATACGATTTAATGTTAGATTATGGCACCACAAATAATCAAATAAAAGAAATAGTTATCGGTTTAACTTGGACTTTATGTATAGCAGAAGGTGCCGGTTTATGTATGAGTCCAGGTACAGCTACTCGCATATTACCTTGGTCGGGAACTTTAGTAAATAAATCAATTTCTGAGTTAGCACCTTGGTTACTTTCTTGGGATAATTATCAAGCAACTGTAGCGATGTCCGCGATTAATTCTGTAATCAATTCATCATCATCTTTACCCGATAATGGTACAGTTTTATCTCCTAGTGGTTCGGCGAATTTAGCTGTATTTGAACATTTTTTACCTCAAATTCGTAACAAAAATGTTTGCATAATTGGACGCTATCCAGGATTAAATAAATATTCTTCACAAATGCAAATGAAAGTAATAGAACTTCAACCAGGAGCGGAAGATTTTCCTGCACCAGCTTCAGAATTTTTACTCCCAGAAGCCGAATGGGTGTTTCTAACTGCAACTTCTATTGTGAATAAAACCTTTCCTCGTTTAGTTGAATTAGCGAAGAATTCTAAATTAGTTTTAATGGGACCAACTGTTCCTTGGTTATCAGATTTAAAAGATTTAGGAATCGATTATTTAGCGGGAATTAAAGTTACTAACTTACCAGCTTTAAGACAAACAGTTGCAGAAGGTGGTGGAATTAGAATCTTTGAAACTGGTATTCAATATTGTGTAGTTGAATTGTGAATCAAAACTTTAATTATTTATTTTATCTGCGTTCTCCACACGGTAACCGCTATAGAATTTACCTAATATGGTATTATATTTTTTTGTCATATAATAATGCATCTACTTAAAACATGAAAACAGATAAAATTTTTTACAAACTGTTTGGCGAATTCCCTGAGATATTTTTTGAATTGATTGGAAAACCACCTACTACATCAAATTTATATGAATTTAAAAGTCAAGAAATTAAAGAAACCAGCTTTCGACTTGACGGTATATTTATTACATTAAATTCATTAAATACAACTACCAACGAACCGATTTATTTTGTAGAAGTTCAATGTTACAAAGACAAACTGTTTTACGATAGATTCTTAACCAGCATTTTTCTTTATTTCTACCAGTATCAACCATCAAATGCACATTGGTATGCTATAGTTATTTTCGATACTCGTAAAAACGATGTAGATTATCCCCAGCGTCTAGATTCACTCAAACAACCCCATTTACGCTGCTTTTACCTGGATGAGATGGAAAGCTTATCATCTGATTCATTAGGATTAGGAATTATCAAATTAATTGTTGAAGAAAACCAAAAAGCTAAAATATCAGTACAACAGCTAGTTGATAAAGCTAAACTTGA